>NZ_RHJQ01000006.1:104058-249045 GCF_004211995.1 Escherichia sp. E14S1 | reverse complement strand
AAAATAATTTTCCGAATGCGCGTTTTTTCAGCAAAACACCTGTGAGCGTGCCATAAAACAAGCAATTTGCCGTTTTTGCAACCGCAATCACACTTCCAGGTGGCATACTAAAGAGGAATAAAAAAAAAAGGAAGATAAGTAATGCCTTTAAGCGCACAACAGTTAGCTGCACAGAAAAACCTTTCATATGTTCTGGCTGAGAAGCTGGCACAACGAATCTTAAAAGGTGAATACGCACCTGGCACCATTTTGCCGGGTGAAATTGAACTGGGTGAGCAATTTGGTGTGAGTCGTACTGCGGTACGCGAAGCGGTCAAGACGTTAACGGCAAAGGGGATGGTTTTACCGCGTCCACGAATTGGTACTCGGGTCATGCCACAATCCAACTGGAACTTTCTTGATCAGGAATTACTCACCTGGTGGATGACAGAAGAGAACTTTCATCAGGTCATTGATCACTTTTTGGTTATGCGTATCTGTCTGGAGCCGCAAGCCTGTTTACTGGCTGCAACGGTAGGAACAGCAGAACAGAAGGCGCATCTCAACACGCTAATGGCCGAAATGGTCGCATTAAAAGATAACTTTCGCCGAGAACGTTGGGTTGAGGTCGATATGGCCTGGCATGAGCACATCTATGAAATGAGCGCCAATCCGTTTTTGACCTCTTTCGCCTCGCTATTCCATTCGGTTTATCACACTTACTTCACGTCAATAACCAGTGACACCGTGATAAAGCTGGATCTGCACCAGGCGATCGTCGATGCGATTATCCAAAGCGATGGCAACGCGGCATTTAAGGCTTGTCAGGCGCTACTACACACTCAGGATAAGTGATAACCAGACAAAGGGACATTGAATGAGCGAGAAAACGAAGCGCAGTATGGCGGGTTTGCCATGGATTGCGGCGATGGCTTTCTTCATGCAGGCACTTGATGCCACTATCCTGAATACAGCCCTACCCGATATCGCTCATAGTCTTAATCGCTCCCCCCTCGCTATGCAATCGGCCATCATCAGTTACACGCTGACGGTGGCGATGCTTATTCCGGTCAGCGGATGGCTGGCCGATCGCTTCGGCACACGCCGCGTTTTCACCATTGCCGTTAGCTTGTTCACGTTGGGTTCTCTGGCCTGCGCACTCTCAAACTCGCTGCCACAACTGGTTGTCTTCCGTGTTATTCAGGGGATAGGCGGCGCAATGATGATGCCGGTCGCTCGCCTGGCGTTACTGCGCGCATACCCACGCAATGAACTCCTCCCGGTACTGAATTTTGTCGCCATGCCGGGTCTGGTAGGGCCGATTTTAGGGCCCGTTCTTGGGGGCATGTTAGTCACGTGGGCAACATGGCACTGGATCTTTTTAATCAATATTCCCATTGGTATTGCGGGCCTTCTTTACGCTCGCAAACATATGCCCAACTTCACCACAGCACGTCGAAAATTTGATATCACTGGTTTCTTACTGTTTGGTCTTAGCCTTGTGCTCTTCTCAAGTGGAATAGAGCTGTTTGGTGAGAAAATTGTTGAAACCTGGATAGCCTTGACGGTCATTGTGGCCAGCATAGTGTTACTGCTTCTCTATATCCTCCATGCGCGACGAACGCCAAACCCATTAATTTCATTAAATTTATTTAAAACCCGCACTTTCTCGATCGGTATCGTAGGCAATATTGCAACCCGTCTGGGGACCGGCTGTGTACCGTTCCTTATGCCATTGATGTTACAGGTAGGATTTGGTTATCAGGCGTTTATTGCTGGCTGCATGATGGCACCGATAGCGTTAGGCTCCATTATTGCGAAATCGATGGTTACGCAGGTTTTACGGCGTCTGGGCTATCGCCATACGTTAGTGGGAATTACGGTGATTATTGGTTTGATGATCGCCCAGTTCTCATTGCAATCTCCGGCAATGGCGATCTGGATGCTAATTTTGCCGTTGTTTATTTTAGGGATGGCGATGTCGACGCAATTTACCGCGATGAATACCATAACACTTGCCGATCTGACCGATGACAACGCCAGCAGTGGTAATAGCGTTCTGGCTGTCACGCAACAGTTGTCGATCAGTTTAGGTGTAGCCGTTAGCGCAGCCGTTCTTCGCGTTTACGAAGGGATGGAAGGTACGACGATTGTTGAACAATTCCACTATACGTTTATTACGATGGGGATGATTACGGTTGCTTCAGCAGCGATGTTCATGCTCCTGAAGGCAACTGATGGTAATAATTTGATTAAACGCCAGCAAAAATCTAAGCCGAGCCGCGCGCCATCAGAATCGGAGTAAGTTGTAATCGTTGTTGCTGTAAGGTTGGCTGCGCCATTCGGTGGATGAGTACATCAATCGCCAGCTCTCCCAATTCATCTTTCGGTTGATGGATAGTGGTGAGCGGTGGCGTCATATAACGTGCCAGTTCAATATCGTCATAACCAATCACCGCGATATCCTGCGGGACATGCAATCCAGCCTGGTACAACGCCTGGTAAACACCCACTGCCATTGCGTCATTTCCGGTAAAGACCGCCTGAGGACGCAGAGGATGTGATAACAGCTGTCGCATCGCGTCAAACCCGCCGTTAAATTCAAAATCGCCAGTCACTTCATAGCCATCGGGAATGTCGAGGCCAGCACGTTTCATCGCCGCCCGATAACCTTCCAGCCGCAATCGTGCAGGCGTTTTATCCAGAGGCCCGGTAATACAGGCGATACGAGTATGACCTTTGTCGATCAGATATTGCGTCGCTAAATCGCCTCCCAGCAACGAGTTATCCTGAATAAGATCGCTGTCGCCATCGAACGGCGCCCAGTCCATCATCACGGTAGGCACCGTCGGATAACGTTGCATGATTTCACGCGAAGGCTGATGCGTTTCGGTGCAGAGTAACAGCAGGCCATCAACACGCTTTTGCATCAACGTTTCCAGATTACGATTCATTCGCTGCTCATCGCCTTCGGTATTACAAAGGACAAGACTATAACCGCGCTCGAAGCAGCTGCGTTCAACACCACGCACCAGTTCTGAATAGAAAGGATTGGTACTGGCAGTGATCAACATGCCAATGGTATGTGTTTGATTGAGTTTGAGGCTACGCGCCAGAGCTGATGGCGCGTAATTGAGTTCTTTAATCGCCGCTTCAACTTTGCCGGTAATCGCTTCACTGACGAAGCGATCTTTATTGATGACGTGAGAAACTGTTGAGGTAGAAACGCCCGCCAGGCGGGCAACATCTTTCATTGTAGCCAAGCGTCACCTCTGCCTGTCTAAAAATGCGTCGATCTCTTCACGCCACGGTACGGAAGGTTGTGCGCCTTTACGTGTTACGGCAATCGCAGCGGCGGCATGGGCAAAACGAATCGCCTCTGGCAATGGTTTTTCTTCCAGCAACGCCGTGATTAACGCGCCGTTAAAGGTATCTCCGGCAGCAATGGTATCGACAGCCTGCACCCGGAATCCAGGAACGCGCTGACCTTCACCATTCACGCTAGCCCATACACCACGACTTCCTAAAGTAATCAGTACAGTACGGATACCTTTTTCATGCAGAACCTGCGCCGCCTTCGCCGCATCTTCATCATTTTCAACACGAATACCGGTGAGCTTTCCTGCTTCCGTTTCGTTTGGCGTAATAATGTCCACCAGCGCCAACAGTTCGTCAGGAAGTTCGCGAGCCGGGGCCGGGTTAAGCGCAACGATAGTCTTATTTTGATGGGCAATTTTCGCTGCTGCCATCACACTTTCGAGTGGTGATTCCAGCTGCATTAATAATGCTGAGGCATTCGCAATACGCTCGCGTTGTGCTTCTACCAGCACAGGGGAAAGGGCAGCGTTAGCACCGGAATGAATACCGATGACGTTCTCGCCTTCACTATTAACAAAAATCAGCGCCACACCTGTTGATTCACCTTTGATCACGCTTACAGGTGAAATATCAATGTTATCAGTAGCGAGCTGCTGACGTACGCTCTCGCCAATACTGTCATCGCCCGTGCAGGCTATAAACGAGATATTCGCGCCGCTACGCCCTGCTGCCACCGCCTGATTCGCGCCTTTGCCGCCAAATGCGACTTGATAGTGGTTACCGGTTACGGTTTCGCCTGGAGTAGGAAAAGATTGAAGATTAAGGATATGGTCAGCATTAATGCTGCCAAGAACAACGAGGCTGCCTGCGTTTTGCATATTCGGGATGTCCATAAAATGCGCCACCGGGTTAGGGTGGCGCGTGCCCTGCTTTTCTTTATATTACACGTTCATCTGTCGATGACGTATTGATGCCACTATCAGGTTATAAAACCTGACTAAGACTACTGCTTAACAACCAGTTTCAGATCAACCGGATATTTCGCCTGAACTTTTTCGCCTTTCAGAACTTTGTCCGCGGTTTCGACACCTTTCGCGCCAATCTGATCGGGTAACTGAGCGATAGTCGCTGCCAGTTTGCCATCATTTACTGCTTTTTCGCCATCAGGTGTACCGTCAAATCCGACGACCATCACATCCGATTTACCAGCAGTTTGCAGCGCACGCAGTGCGCCCAGCGCCATTTCATCATTCTGCGCGAACACTGCCTGCACATCCGGATGAGCGGTCAACAGGTTCTGCATTACGTTCAAACCTTTGGTACGGTCGAAGTCTGCCGGCTGGCTGGCAAGGACGTTAAATTTGTGAGCAGCAACAGCCTGCTGGAAGCCTTCGCCACGTTCACGGGCTGCGGATGTACCGGCAATGCCTTGCAGCTCGATAACTTTGGCACCTTCGCCCGCTTTCTTCGCGATGTAATCACCGGCGATTTTGCCGCCCAGTACGTTATCAGAAGCAATGTGGCTCACCACTTCGCCTTTCGTGGCCTGACGGTCAAGGGTGATAACCGGGATGTTAGCCTGGTTTGCCATCTTCACGGCGTTACCCACCGCATCGGAGTCGGTTGGGTTAATCAGCAGAATTTTGGTGCCGCGAACGGTTAAGTCCTGCACGTTCGCCAGCTCTTTCGCCGGGTTGTTCTGGGAGTCCAGCACCACCAGGTTATAGCCGAGTTTATCCGCCTCTTTCTGCGCGCCATCTTTCAGCGATACAAAGAACGGGTTATTGAGTGTGGAAACCACCAGCGCAATGGTGTCTTTTGCCATTGCATTCGCACTAACGGTGGCGCTTAGCGCAACAGCAGAAACCAGGGTAGCCAGTTTTTTCATGTTCATATTCAAGATGTCCTGTAGTCGTTATTACTGCTTTTTGTTGTCTACCAGCACCGCCAGCAAAATCACCACAGCTTTGACGATCATCTGGTAATAGGAGGAAACACCTAACAAATTCAATCCATTATTAAGGAAGCCAAGAATTAATGCGCCGATCAACGTCCCAACAATGCGACCTTTTCCGCCCGCCAGACTCGTACCGCCCAGAACCACCGCCGCAATAGCATCCAGCTCATAGCCAGTCCCCGCCGTGGGTTGTGCGGAGGAGAGGCGCGCCACTTCAATGATCCCGGCCAGCGATGCCAGCAGACCACAAAGAGAATAGACGATGATTTTGATTTTATTGACGTTGATACCAGAAAGACGCGTTGCCGCTTCGTTGCCGCCCAGCGCGTAGATGTAACGCCCCAGACGCGTGTGATGCAGCATGTACCAGGCCGCGAGGAAGACAATCCCCATGATCCAGACTGGCGTCGGTACGCCCAGCGGACGACCAATACCAAACCAGCCAAACAGATCGGCGTTCTCAGTAAAGCCGGTATTCACTGGGCTACCGTTGGTATAAACCATGGTCACGCCGCGCAGCAATAACATCATCACGAGGGTAGCGATAAACGCCTGGACGCGGCCTTTCGCCACAATCACCCCTGTTACCGCACCAATTGCGGCACCTAATGCCAGTGCGGCAGCGACAGCCACCAGCGCATTGACTTCAATGCCGACGATAGACGCAGCAACTGCGCCAGTCAGCGCCAACAGAGAACCGACGGACAGGTCGATGCCCGACGTCAGGATCACCAGCGTCATGCCGACCGCCATAATGGCGTTCACCGAGGTTTGCTGGAGAATATTGAATAAGTTATTGATGGTGAAAAAGTTCGGGCTTAACGTCGAGACAATCGCGATCAGCACCAGCAGAGCGATAAGCGATTTCTGCTCCATCAGCCACGCTTTCGTGAAATAACGGCGACCAGAAACAGTCTGGGTTGTCATTTTTTTACTCCTGATTCACGCGATTAAGCTTGCCCACAGCGGCAGCCATTAACACTTCCTGGGTGGCTTGCTCACGAGTAAATTCCCCGCTGAGATGCCCTTCATGCATGACGATGATGCGATCGCTCATGCCTAATACTTCTGGCATCTCTGATGACACCAGAATGATGCTCAAGCCATCGGCTTTGAACTGGTTGATCAGTTGATAGATCTCTTTTTTCGCGCCGACATCTACACCACGGGTAGGTTCATCAAGGATAAGTACTTTCGGGCGCGTCATCAGACCGCGGGCAATCGCCACTTTTTGCTGATTGCCACCGGAGAGCAGGCCAATTGCCTGTTCCATTGACGGCGTTTTCACATTGAACAGGCGAATAAAATCACTCACTGCCTGTTGTTCATCGGCATGCTTCAAACTGCCGCCAGTACGGCTGAAGTAGCGCAGCGCAGTCAGCGACATATTTTCTTTTACTGACATGCCCAGTACTAAACCGTCGCGTTTACGGTCTTCAGAGATATACACAATGCCGTTTGCCAGGCCATCCTGCGGTGAACGAGTAATAACTTCATGCCCATCCAGCGTGACATAACCGCTGGTGCGCGGCAGTGCGCCATAGAGCACTTTCATTAATTCGGTACGCCCCGCGCCCATCAAACCAGAGACGCCAAGGATTTCGCCATTGCGTAGGGTAAAAGAGACGTTGTTAACACCAGGCCCGCAGAGATTATCGACTTTCAGGCGGATATCTCCCGGCGCTTTGTCCAGGTGTGGATACTGCTCTTCCAGCTTGCGGCCCACCATCATCTCAATCAGCGAATCTTCGGTCAGTGATGCCACTTCACGCTCGGCAATAAATTGCCCGTCACGAAAAATGGTAACGTCATCGCAAATCTCGAAGATTTCTTTCATGCGGTGGGAGATATAGACAATGCCGCGCCCTTGCGATTTCAGCTCGCGAATGACGCGGAACAGGGATTCGGTTTCGGTATCAGTCAGCGCATCTGTCGGTTCATCCATAATGATGACTTTCGACTCAAAGCTCAGCACTTTGGCAATTTCAACCATTTGCTGGTCACCGATGGAAAGATCGCCCACCAGCTTGTCGCTTTTAAAGCGCAGGTTAAGTTTAGCCAGCAATTTATCCGCTTCGGCATACATGGTTTTCCAGTCAATTTTGCCAAAGCGATTAACAAACTCACGACCGAGGAAAATGTTTTCGGCAATGGTCAACTGCGGGATCAGGTTCAGCTCCTGGTGGATAATCCCAATCCCGGCTTCCTGGGAAGATTTCGGCCCGGTAAATGTCGTTTCTTTCCCCAGCCATAAAAGCGTACCGGCATCGCGAGTATAGATACCGGTAAGCACTTTCATCATGGTGGATTTACCCGCGCCGTTTTCGCCTACCAGCGCCATCACGCGGCCCGGATAGACATTTAACGCGGCGCCCGAGAGGGCTTTTACGCCCGGAAAGGCTTTATCAATGCCTTTAAGCTGTAGTAATGCTTCCATGACGACCTCAGAACGTCACGCCAGCACAGAGAATGATATTCGCATACGGAGAACATTCTCCGCTGCGAATTACCGCCTGACTTTCTGCGGTTAGTTGTTTGAATTGTTCATGCGTGGTGTAACGAATTTCAATGGTGTTTCCCTGGTGTTGTTGCAGCTGCTCAAGGTGAGTGAGCAACGTTTCGTGGAGTTGCGGATTATGTTGTTTGATCTCTTCCGCGATAATGGCTGCCTCAACCTGCATTTCACTCGTAACAACTCCCAGTACCTGCATAAAAGAAGGTACGCCCTGGGTTAATGCCACATCGATACGCGTTGTACTTTTTGGGATGGGTAAACCAGCATCACACACCACCAGCGTATCGGTATGCCCCAGACGGGAGATCACCGACGAAATATCAGAATTAAGAACGGTGCCTTTTTTCATTTTTTTCTCCATCAGCGAAACGTTTCGCTGACCAGCAGTTTAATCCTGACTGAACAGAGAAAACCATCGCAACGTTACTGAAATGTGATCAACATCGAAACGTTTTACATCGTGATTAAGCATGAAAAACAAAAACGCCTCCTTTATGGAGAAAGGAGGCGTCTGGCGTTAGATTTCGACCTGAGTACCTAGTTCAATAACCCTGTTTGGTGGGATTTCAAACTGATCTGGTGCACGCAGTGCATTACGCTGCAACAGCAAGTACAGTTTGCCACGCAAACGTAAGTACCACGGGCGTTTGCCGAGGATCAACGACTCATGGGACATAAAGAAGGAGGTTTCCATCATCCGGCAACTTAAGCCTTCCAGGCCACAGCGGTGGAAGACTTCTTCCACGTTTGGCGTTTCCCGCCAGCCGTAACTTGCCACCACGCGCCAGAAAGTGGGCGACAGTTGTTCAATCTGTACCCGACGGACGTTATGGACATATGGCGCGTCTTCGGTACGCAGAGTTAACAGAATCACCCGCTCATGCAATACCTTGTTATGTTTAAGGTTATGCATCAGCGCAAAGGGAATGACGTTGATTGCACGCGACATGTACACCGCGGTTCCGGGAACGCGAACGGGCGGTGATTTCTCCAGCGAAGCAATCATCGCTTCCAGAGAATTACCATGTTCATGCATCCGTCGCAGCAGGCGGAAACGCTCGCTCTTCCAGGTGGTCATCACGATAAACATCACCGTACCGAGGCTCAATGGCAACCAGCCGCCGGAGAGCAGTTTATCGAGGTTAGCGGTGAACAATGGAATATCGACACAAAGGAAGGCTATCAGGATCAGCGCAACAAAATACTTATTCCAGTGCCAGTTCTGACGCGCCACGGTAGTCGAAAGAATAGACGTCAGTACCATCGTTCCGGTCACCGCAATCCCATACGCCGCCGCCAGGTTACTGGAGTGCTCAAAGCTGACAATCACAATCACGACCGCGACATAGAGCATCCAGTTCACAAACGGAATATAGATTTGCCCTGACTCCCTTTCGGAGGTGTGAATGATACGCATCGGCGAAAGATATCCCAGACGTACCGCCTGACGCGTCAATGAGAAAACGCCAGAGATAACTGCCTGCGAGGCAATCACCGTTGCCAGTGCAGCGATGATCAGCAGCGGGATTAGCGCCCAATCCGGTGCTAACAGGAAGAACGGGTTCTTAATCGCTTCCGGGTTCTTTAACAACAGCGCTCCCTGGCCGAAGTAGTTAAGGGTTAAGGAAGGCAAGACGACAGTGAACCACGCCAGGCGAATCGGGAACTTACCAAAATGCCCCATATCAGCATACAGTGCCTCGACTCCGGTAATCGACAGCACCACCGCCCCTAATGCAATAAAAGAAACCGTTTTGTATTCAAGGAAGAAATGCACCGCCCACATCGGATTCAGCGCATGCAGCACTTCCGGGTTAGCAATAATGCTACGTAACCCCAACCCTGCCAGAATCAAAAACCAGGTCAGCATGATCGGCGCAAACAGCTTACCGACCATAGCAGTGCCATGTTTTTGAATCATAAACAGTAAAGTAAGAACGATGATTGAGAGGGGAACTATCCAGGTATCCAGTTGCGGGGCGACGATTTCCAGACCTTCAATGGCAGACATCACCGAAATGGCGGGTGTTATGACGACTTCGCCATAGAAAAAGCTGCCACCGATTAGCCCCATAATCACCAGCATTGATGTGGTTCGCGCCGACGTATTACGCCCGGCAAGCGACATCAACGTCAGGATCCCCCCTTCACCGGCGTTATCCGCGCGCATCACGAAGGTAAGGTATTTGATGGAAACCACAAAGATTAGCAGCCAGAAGATCAGCGATAAAAAGCCAAACACGGCATCGCGTTCAACGCCAAAACCAAACTGGCCGGACAAACATTCACGAAGTGTATATAACGGGCTGGTACCAATATCGCCGTAGACAACGCCAATCGCCGCGAGGGTTATCGCGGGCAACGATTGCTTATTATCAGTGCTCATAGACTAGTCTTTCGTTGAAATATGAAATGTGTGCGTAGTCCCTTGGCCCACAAAAAAGCGCTCAGTATGCACGATTAACGGCAAAATCGTACTCCTAAATGCGGCCACATTAACCTGGCTCAAAGAAAAATATCCCTTCTTTGAGACTATTTTTGCCACCAGCAAGAAACGTCTATACTCGCAATTTACGCAGAACTTTTGACGAAAGGACGCCACTTCATTATGGCTCACCCTCATTTATTAGCGGAAAGAATTTCCCGCCTGAGCAGCGCGCTGGAAAAGGGGCTTTATGAACGTAGCCACGCCATCCGCCTGTGTTTGTTAGCGGCATTAAGTGGTGAAAGCGTGTTCCTGCTTGGCCCCCCAGGTATTGCTAAAAGTCTGATCGCCCGTCGCTTAAAATTCGCCTTCCAGAATGCGCGCGATTTTGAATATCTGATGACCCGCTTCTCCACCCCGGAAGAAGTTTTTGGCCCCCTTTCCATTCAGGCGTTAAAAGATGAGGGACGCTATGAACGCTTAACCAGCGGTTACCTGCCGGAAGCAGAAATCGTCTTTCTGGATGAAATCTGGAAAGCTGGCCCGGCAATTCTTAATACCCTGCTAACCGCTATTAACGAACGTCAATTCCGTAACGGTGCTCATGTCGAAAAAATCCCGATGCGCTTGCTCGTGGCGGCCTCCAACGAGCTGCCGGAAGCAGACAGCAGTCTGGAAGCGTTATATGACCGCATGCTGATTCGTCTGTGGTTAGATAAAGTGCAGGATAAAGCGAATTTCCGCTCCATGCTGACCAGCCAACAAGATGAAAATAATAATCCGGTTCCTGCCGCCTTGCAGGTCACTGATGAAGAATATGAACGCTGGCAAAAAGAGATTAGTGAAATTACGCTGCCCGATCATGTATTTGAGCTGATTTTTATGCTGCGCCAGCAACTGGATAAATTACCGGATGCGCCTTACGTCTCCGATCGTCGCTGGAAAAAAGCGATCCGCTTATTGCAGGCCAGCGCTTTTTTTAGTGGTCGCAGTGCTGTTGCCCCGGTTGATCTTATCTTGCTGAAAGATTGCCTGTGGTATGACGCGCAAAGCCTGAATTTGATTCAACAACAAATTGATTTATTGATGACCGGTCATGCCTGGCAACAGCAAGGGATGTTAACCCGCCTGGGCGCGATTGTGCAACGTCGTCTGCAACTCCAGCAGCAACAAAGTGATAAAACAGCCTTAACGGTAATTCGTCTGGGCGGCATTTTCAGCCGTCGTCAGCAGTATCAGCTTCCTGTCAACGTTACAGCTTCCAATCTGACTCTGCTGCTGCAAAAACCGTTAAAACTGCATGATATGGAAGTAGTTCATATCTCCTTTGAGCGTAGCGCGCTGGAACAGTGGCTGAGCAAAGGTGGTGAAATTCGTGGCAAACTGAACGGTATCGGCTTTGCCCAGAAACTGAATCTGGAAGTTGATAGCGCCCAACATCTGGTTGTACGCGATGTAAGTTTACAAGGCAGTATGCTGGCGCTTCCCGGTTCATCGGCTGAAGGTCTACCAGATGAAATAAAACAACAACTGGAAGAGCTTGAAAGCGACTGGCGTAAGCAACACATTTTATTCAGCGAACAGCAAAAATGTCTGTTTATCCCTGGCGACTGGTTAGGTCGCATTGAAGCCAGCCTACAGGATGTCGGTGCCCAGATTCGCCAGGCGCAACAATGCTAACACTGGATACGCTCAATGTGATGCTGGCCGTCAGCGAAGAGGGATTGATCGAAGAGATGATCATCGCGCTGCTGGCCTCACCGCAGCTGGTGGTATTCTTTGAAAAATTCCCGCGCCTCAAGGCGGCAATCACCGATGATATTCCCCGCTGGCGTGAGGTGCTGCATAGCCGTCTGAAAGATACGCGTGTCCCGCCGGAACTCACTGAAGAGGTCATGTGCTATCAGCAAAGCCAGCTTCTCTCCACGCCGCAGTTTATTGTGCAGCTACCGCAGATTCTGGACTTACTGCATCGTCTGAATTCCCCGTGGGCCGAACAAGCCCGACAGCTGGTTGATGCTAACAGCACTATCACTCCGTCATTGCATACGCTTTTTCTCCAGCGTTGGCGCTTAAGCCTGATTGTGCAAGCGACGACCCTGAATCAGCAGTTATTAGAAGAAGAACGCGAACAACTGTTGAGCGAAGTTCAGGAACGCATGACATTAAGCGGACAGCTCGAACCAGTTCTGGCAGATAACAACACCGCAGCCGGTCGTCTGTGGGATATGAGCGCCGGTCAGCTTAAACGCGGCGACTATCAGTTGATTGTGAAATACGGGGAATTTCTTAACGAACAGCCGGAACTGAAACGTCTGGCGGAACAGCTGGGACGTTCGCGGGAGGCCAAATCAATACCCCGCAACGATGCGCAGATGGAAACCTTCCGCACCATGGTGCGCGAACCGGCAACCGTTCCTGAGCAGGTTGATGGCCTGCAACAAAGCGATGATATTTTACGCCTTCTGCCGCCGGAACTGGCGACACTGGGCATCACTGAACTGGAATATGAATTTTATCGTCGGCTGGTGGAAAAACAGTTGCTCACCTATCGTCTGCACGGTGAATCATGGCGTGAAAAAGTGATCGAACGCCCGGTGGTACATAAAGATTACGACGAACAACCGCGTGGACCGTTTATTGTCTGCGTAGATACTTCCGGCTCAATGGGCGGTTTTAATGAGCAGTGTGCGAAAGCGTTCTGCCTGGCCTTGATGCGCATAGCCCTCGCTGAAAATCGACGCTGCTATATTATGTTATTTTCCACCGAGATCGTCCGTTACGAGCTTTCAGGCCCACAAGGTCTTGAACAAGCGATCCGCTTTTTAAGTCAGCAGTTTCGTGGCGGCACCGATCTGGCCAGTTGTTTTCGCGCCATTATGGAACGCTTACAAAGTCGGGAATGGTTTGACGCTGATGCGGTGGTGATTTCTGATTTTATCGCCCAGCGGTTGCCTGACGATGTGACGAGTAAAGTGAAAGAGTTGCAGCGGGTACATCAGCATCGCTTTCACGCCGTGGCGATGTCAGCACACGGCAAACCCGGCATCATGCGCATTTTCGATCATATCTGGCGCTTTGATACCGGGATGCGAAGCCGCCTGCTCAGACGCTGGCGGCGATAAACGATTACAGCAGAGAAGGGACGCTCTCACGAACAGCTGCCGGCCATACACCACACTGAACCTGGCCAATATGCGGCAGTTGCAGCAGCAGCATGGTCAAACGAGACTGGCCAATACCGCCACCGATGGTCTGCGGCATTTCACCACGCAGCAGCGCCTGATGCCATTCCAGCTGCAGACGATCTTCATCACCAGTCAGCGCCAGTTGATGCTTCAGCGTGTCGGCATCCACGCGGATCCCCATGGAAGAAAGCTCAAACGCATCTTCCAGTACTGGGTTCCATACCAGAATATCGCCGTTCAGACCCGCATGGCCCAGCTCTGACGGGGTGCTCCAGTCATCATAATCCGGTGCGCGCACGTCGTGGCGATGACCATCGCTCAGCTTGCCACCAATCCCTACGAGGAATACCGCGCCAAGATCTTTCGCAATCGCCCGCTCACGCCCTTTGGCATCGAGATCCGGATAACGAGACAGTAACTCCTGGCTGTGTACGAAGTGGATCTGATCCGGCAGGAACGGTGCCAGACCAAACTCTTCGCTAACAGCAGCTTCGGTTGCTTTAATTCCCGCCCAGATCGCCTCTACTGTGCTTTTCAGAGTGGAGAATTGACGCTCACCGTCGCCCATTACGCGTTCCCAGTCCCACTGGTCAACATAGACCGAGTGCAGCGGGGAAAGACGGTCTTCATCGGGGCGAAGGGCTTTCATGTGCGTGTACAGCCCTTCGCCCACGCTGAAGTCGTGTTGCCCTAATGTCTGACGTTTCCACTTCGCCAGTGAATGAACCACTTCGAACTGGGCATCAGGCAGAGCTTTCACTTTTACCTGTACCGCTTTTTCACAGCCCGACAAGTTATCCTGCGTACCATCCCCCACACGGCTAAGAATCGGCGCCTGGACTTCAATCAGCCCTAAGCGTTCTTCCAGTTGACGAGAAAAGTGAGATTTCACGAAGCTAATTTGACGTTGTTTGGCAATGTAAGCGGTTTTCATTTTTTATACTCCTGCGTCCTGTTGCTTATGATTAAGCAACAAAAACCGACACACATGCAATAATCATTCAATAAAAAGCCAAACTCATTTTTGATTCGTTAAAAAAGAAGGCTAAAATAGAACAAATCATCAATACACATAAGAAAATCCTATGGAAAATTATCTGATCGACAATCTGGACCGCGGCATCCTGGAAGCATTAATGGGCAATGCACGCACCGCTTACGCCGAACTGGCGAAACAATTTGGCGTAAGCCCGGGGACGATTCACGTTCGTGTAGAGAAAATGAAGCAGGCGGGGATCATTACCGGCGCCCGTATCGACGTCAGCCCAAAACAGCTCGGTTATGACGTAGGCTGTTTTATCGGCATTATCCTGAAGAGCGCAAAAGACTATCCTTCCGCGCTGGCAAAGCTGGAAAGTCTCGACGAAGTCACCGAAGCCTATTACACCACCGGCCACTACAGCATCTTTATAAAAGTAATGTGCCGCTCGATCGACGCCCTCCAGCATGTACTTATCAACAAGATCCAAACAATTGATGAAATTCAGTCCACTGAGACACTGATCGTCCTGCAGAACCCGATCATGCGCACCATCAAGCCATGATCAGCTTTTTTAATCCCATACTTTTCCACAGGTAGATCCCAGCGCGTTCACAGCGTACAATACGCCACTCTTAATAAAGGTGGCGGTTTATGGCAGATATCACTCTTATCAGCGGCAGCACCCTGGGCGGTGCCGAATATGTAGCAGAACACCTGGCTGAAAAGCTGGAAGAGGCGGGTTTTACCACCGAAACGCTGCACGGTCCGCTGTTAGAAGATTTATCTGCCTCTGGGATCTGGCTGGTTATCAGCTCAACCCACGGTGCCGGAGACATTCCGGACAACCTTTCTCCTTTCTATGAAGCATTGCAGGAACAAAAGCCCGATCTTTCTGCGGTGCGCTTTGGCGCAATCGGTATTGGCAGTCGTGAATACGACACTTTTTGTGGGGCCATAGATAAACTCGAGGCAGAACTCAAAAATTCCGGTGCAAAACAGATTGGTGAAACACTGAAGATCAACATCCTTGATCACGACATTCCGGAAGATCCGGCAGAAGAATGGCTGGGATCGTGGATTAATTTACTCAAATAAGTATACAGATCGTGCGATCTACTGTGGATAACTCTGTCAGGAAGCTTGGATCAACCGGTAGTTATCCAAAGAACAACTGTTGTTCAGTTTTTGAGTTGTGTATAACCCCTCATTCTGATCCCAGCTTATACTGTCCAGGATCACCGATCATTCACAGTTAATGATCCTTTCCAGGTTGTTGATCTTAAAAGCCGGATCCTTGTTATCCACAGGGCAGTGCGATCCTAATAAGAGATCACAATAGAACAGATCTCTAAATAAATAGATCTTCTTTTTAATACCCAGGATCCCGGGTCTTTCTCAAGCCGACAAAGTTGAGTAGAATCCACGGCCCGGGCTTCAATCCATTTTCATACCGCGTTATGCGAGGCAATCACCATGTTTTATCCGGATCCTTTTGACGTCATCATCATTGGCGGGGGTCATGCAGGCACCGAGGCCGCGATGGCCGCGGCGCGTATGGGTCAACAGACTCTGCTTTTGACACACAATATCGACACTCTGGGGCAGATGAGCTGCAACCCGGCGATCGGCGGTATTGGGAAGGGACATCTGGTAAAAGAAGTGGATGCACTCGGCGGTCTGATGGCGAAAGCGATCGATCAGGCGGGTATCCAGTTTAGGATACTAAACGCCAGCAAAGGGCCGGCGGTTCGCGCCACCCGAGCTCAGGCGGATCGCGTGCTCTATCGTCAGGCAGTACGTACTGCGCTGGAGAACCAACCGAACCTGATGATCTTCCAGCAGGCGGTTGAAGATCTTATTGTCGAAAACGATCGCGTGGTCGGTGCTGTTACCCAAATGGGACTGAAGTTCCGTGCCAAAGCCGTCGTGCTCACCGTTGGGACGTTCCTCGACGGTAAAATTCATATCGGTCTGGATAATTACAGCGGTGGCCGTGCTGGTGATCCGCCATCCATTCCGCTTTCTCGCCGTTTGCGTGAACTGCCGCTGCGCGTTGGTCGTCTGAAAACCGGGACGCCGCCGCGTATCGATGCGCGCACTATCGACTTCAGCGTGCTGGCGCAACAGCATGGCGATAACCCAATGCCGGTATTCTCGTTCATGGGCAATGCGGCCCAGCATCCCCAGCAGGTTCCGTGTTATATCACCCATACCAACGAGAAAACCCATGATGTGATCCGCAGTAACCTCGATCGCAGCCCAATGTACGCAGGGGTGATCGAAGGTGTTGGCCCACGCTACTGCCCGTCGATCGAAGACAAAGTCATGCGCTTTGCCGACAGAAATCAGCATCAGATCTTCCTTGAACCGGAAGGGCTGACGTCTAACGAAATTTATCCGAACGGTATCTCCACCAGCCTGCCGTTCGATGTGCAGATGCAAATCGTCCGCTCCATGCAGGGGATGGAAAATGCGAAGATCGTGCGTCCTGGTTATGCTATCGAATATGACTTCTTCGATCCGCGTGACCTGAAACCAACGCTGGAGAGTAAGTTTATCCAGGGCCTGTTCTTTGCTGGTCAGATTAACGGCACTACCGGTTATGAAGAAGCCGCTGCGCAAGGTTTGCTGGCCGGTCTTAACGCTGCCCGTCTGTCTGCTGACAAAGAAGGTTGGGCTCCGGCGCGTTCTCAGGCGTATCTCGGCGTACTGGTTGATGACCTGTGCACTTTAGGAACCAAAGAACCGTACCGTATGTTTACCTCCCGCGCAGAATATCGTCTGATGCTGCGCGAAGATAACGCGGATCTGCGTTTGACTGAAATCGGTCGTGAACTGGGTCTGGTAGATGACGAACGCTGGGCGCGCTTTAACGAGAAGCTTGAGAACATCGAGCGTGAGCGTCAGCGCCTGAAGTCAACTTGGGTAACGCCGTCAGCGGAAGCTGCAGCCGAAGTGAATGCTCACCTGACTGCGCCGCTTTCCCGTGAAGCCAGCGGTGAAGATCTGCTGCGTCGTCCGGAAATGACTTATGAAAAATTAACCACGCTGACGCCGTTTTCCCCTGCGTTGACAGACGAACAGGCGGCGGAACAGGTTGAGATTCAGGTTAAATACGAAGGTTATATTGCGCGCCAGCAAGATGAGATCGAAAAGCAACAGCGTAACGAGAACACGCTGCTGCCTGCGACGCTGGATTACCGCCAGGTATCCGGTCTGTCTAACGAAGTGATCGCCAAACTTAACGATCACAAACCGGCCTCTATCGGTCAGGCTTCGCGTATTTCTGGCGTTACGCCTGCGGCCATCTCCATTCTTCTGGTGTGGCTGAAAAAACAGGGTATGCTGCGTCGTAGCGCATAACGCATTAAAAATGCCAGGTAAGCACCCGCTTACCTGGCAACGCATCAAGAACAGGTAATCACCGTGCTCAACAAACTCTCTTCACTGCTGAAAGACGCAGGAATTTCGCTTACCGATCACCAGAAAAATCAGCTTATTGCCTACGTAAATATGCTGCATAAATGGAATAAAGCGTACAACCTGACCTCGGTCCGCGATCCTAACGAGATGCTGGTACGCCATATTCTCGACAGCATTGTCGTTGCTCCATATCTGCAAGGTGAGCGTTTTATTGATGTGGGAACCGGACCGGGGTTGCCTGGCATACCGCTTTCCATCGTGCGTCCTGAAGCCCATTTCACATTGCTGGATAGCCTTGGTAAACGCGTGCGTTTCCTCCGTCAGGTGCAACATGAGCTTAAACTGGAGAATATTGAGCCAGTACAAAGCAGGGTAGAAGAGTTTCCGTCAGAGCCACCATTTGATGGCGTAATTAGCCGCGCTTTTGCCTCTCTGAACGATATGGTGAGCTGGTGCCATCATCTTCCTGGTGAGCAAGGCCGTTTCTACGCGCTGAAAGGGCAAATGCCGGAAGATGAAATCGCTTTGTTGCCCGAAGAATATCAGGTTGAATCAGTGATTAAACTTCAGGTTCCAGCCCTGGATGGCGAACGTCATCTGGTGGTTATTAAAGCAAATAAAATTTAATTTTTATCAAAAAAATAATAAAAAATTGACCGGTTAGACTGTTAACAACAACCAGGTTTTCTACTGATATAACTGGTTACATTTAACGCCACGTTCACTATTTTGTATCAACAAAGTAACGTGGCTTTTTTTGGTAAGCAGAAAATAAGTCATTAGTGAAAATATCAGGCTGCTAAAAATCGGCGCTAAGAACCATAATTGTCTGTTAAAGTTTTATTAAGAATGTCAATGGGTGGTTTTTGTTGTGTAAATGCTATTTATGAAAAGAGTATCTGTTTTTAGACTTAAATATCAGAAGCTTGCAAAGGCATCATTTGCCAAGTAAATAAATATGCTACGGGTGAACATGCTCGATATGTGATCTGAAGCACGCTTTACCACTAGTGTTTACGCGTTATTTACAGTTTTTCATGATCCACCACGGTCAGCAGAAAAGTCGCAATTGTATGCACTGGAAAAATATTTAAACATTTATTCACCTTTTGGCTACTTATTGTTTGAAATCACGGGGGCGCACCGTATAATTTGACCGCTTTTTGATGCTTGACTCTAAGCCTTAAAGAAAGTTTTATACGACACGCGGCATACCTCGAAGGGAGCAGGAGTGAAAAACGTGATGTCTGTGTCGCTCTTGAGTCGAAACGTTGCTCGGAAGCTTCTGCTCGTTCAGTTACTGGTGGTGATAGCAAGTGGATTGCTGTTCAGCCTCAAAGACCCCTTCTGGGGCGTCTCTGCGTTAAGTGGAGGCCTGGCAGTCTTTCTGCCTAACGTTTTTTTTATGATATTTGCCTGGCGTCACCAGGCGCATACACCAGCGAAAGGCCGGGTGGCCTGGACGTTCGCATTTGGCGAAGCTTTCAAAGTTCTGGCTATGTTGGTGTTACTGGTGGTGGCGTTGGCTGTTTTAAAGGCGGTATTCTTGCCGCTGATCGTTACGTGGGTTTTGGTGCTGGTGGTTCAGATACTGGCACCGGCTGTAATTAACAACAAAGGGTAAAAGGCATCATGGCTTCAGAAAATATGACGCCGCAGGATTACATAGGACACCACCTGAATAACCTTCAGCTGGACCTGCGTACATTCTCGCTGGTGGATCCGCATAACCCCCCAGCCACCTTCTGGACAATTAATATTGACTCCATGTTCTTCTCGGTGGTGCTGGGTCTGTTGTTCCTGGTTTTATTCCGTAGCGTAGCCAAAAAGGCAACCAGCGGCGTGCCAGGTAAGTTTCAGACCGCGATTGAGCTGGTGATCGGCTTTGTTAATGGTAGCGTGAAAGACATGTACCATGGCAAAAGCAAGCTGATTGCTCCGCTGGCCCTGACGATCTTCGTCTGGGTGTTCCTGATGAACCTGATGGATTTACTGCCTATCGACCTGCTGCCGTACATTGCTGAACATGTACTGGGTCTGCCTGCACTGCGTGTGGTTCCGTCTGCGGACGTGAACGTAACACTGTCTATGGCACTGGGCGTATTTATCCTGATTCTGTTCTACAGCATCAAAATGAAAGGCATCGGCGGCTTCACGAAAGAGTTGACGCTGCAGCCGTTCAATCACTGGGCGTTCATTCCTGTCAACTTAATCCTTGAAGGGGTAAGCCTGCTGTCCAAACCAGTTTCACTCGGTTTGCGACTGTTCGGTAACATGTATGCCGGTGAGCTGATTTTCATTCTGATTGCTGGTCTGTTGCCGTGGTGGTCACAGTGGATCCTGAATGTGCCGTGGGCCATTTTCCACATCCTGATCATTACGCTGCAAGCCTTCATCTTCATGGTTCTGACGATCGTCTATCTGTCGATGGCGTCTGAAGAGCATTAATTTACCAACACTACTACGTTTTAACTGAAACAAACTGGAGACTGTCATGGAAAACCTGAATATGGATCTGCTGTACATGGCTGCCGCTGTGATGATGGGTCTGGCGGCAATCGGTGCTGCGATCGGTATCGGCATCCTCGGGGGTAAATTCCTGGAAGGCGCAGCGCGTCAACCTGATCTGATTCCTCTGCTGCGTACTCAGTTCTTTATCGTTATGGGTCTGGTGGATGCTATCCCGATGATCGCTGTAGGTCTGGGTCTGTACGTGATGTTCGCTGTCGCGTAGTAAGCGTTGCTTTTATTTAAAGAGCAATATCAGAACGTTAACT
The DNA here is from genome assembly GCF_004211995.1 of Escherichia sp. E14S1. NCBI lineage: Bacteria > Pseudomonadati > Pseudomonadota > Gammaproteobacteria > Enterobacterales > Enterobacteriaceae > Escherichia > Escherichia sp. E14S1. The sequence goes on along the minus strand of NZ_RHJQ01000006.1, from coordinate 228,481 downwards.
AAATAGAGGCATTGTGCTGTGAATCTTAACGCAACAATCCTCGGCCAGGCCATCGCGTTTGTCCTGTTCGTTCTGTTCTGCATGAAGTACGTATGGCCGCCATTAATGGCAGCCATCGAAAAACGTCAAAAAGAAATTGCTGACGGTCTTGCTTCCGCAGAACGAGCACATAAGGACCTTGACCTTGCAAAGGCCAGCGCGACCGACCAGCTGAAAAAAGCGAAAGCGGAAGCCCAGGTAATCATCGAGCAGGCGAACAAACGCCGCTCGCAGATTCTGGACGAAGCGAAAGCTGAGGCAGAACAGGAACGTACTAAAATCGTGGCCCAGGCGCAGGCGGAAATTGAAGCCGAGCGTAAACGTGCCCGTGAAGAGCTGCGTAAGCAAGTTGCTATCCTGGCTGTTGCTGGCGCCGAGAAGATCATCGAACGTTCCGTGGATGAAGCTGCTAACAGCGACATCGTGGATAAACTTGTCGCTGAACTGTAAGGAGGGAGGGGCTGATGTCTGAATTTATTACGGTAGCTCGCCCCTACGCCAAAGCAGCTTTTGACTTTGCCGTCGAACACCAAAGTGTAGAACGCTGGCAGGACATGCTGGCGTTTGCCGCCGAGGTAACCAAAAACGAACAGATGGCAGAGCTTCTCTCTGGTGCACTGGCGCCAGAAACGCTCGCCGAGTCGTTTATCGCAGTTTGTGGTGAGCAACTGGACGAAAACGGTCAGAACCTGATTCGGGTTATGGCTGAAAATGGTCGTCTTAACGCGCTCCCGGATGTTCTGGAGCAGTTTATTCACCTGCGTGCCGTGAGTGAGGCTACCGCTGAGGTAGACGTCATTTCCGCTGCTGCATTGAGTGAACAACAGCTCGCGAAAATTTCTGCTGCGATGGAAAAACGTCTGTCACGCAAAGTTAAGCTGAATTGCAAAATCGATAAGTCTGTAATGGCAGGCGTTATCATCCGAGCGGGTGATATGGTCATTGATGGCAGCGTACGCGGTCGTCTTGAGCGCCTTGCAGACGTCTTGCAGTCTTAAGGGGACTGGAGCATGCAACTGAATTCCACCGAAATCAGCGAACTGATCAAGCAGCGCATTGCTCAGTTCAATGTTGTGAGTGAAGCTCACAACGAAGGTACTATTGTTTCTGTAAGTGACGGTGTTATCCGCATTCACGGCTTGGCCGATTGTATGCAGGGTGAAATGATCTCCCTGCCGGGTAACCGTTACGCTATCGCACTGAACCTCGAGCGCGACTCTGTAGGTGCGGTTGTTATGGGTCCGTACGCTGACCTTGCCGAAGGCATGAAAGTTAAGTGTACTGGCCGTATCCTGGAAGTTCCGGTTGGCCGTGGCCTGCTGGGCCGTGTGGTTAACACTCTGGGTGCACCAATCGACGGTAAAGGTCCGCTGGATCACGACGGCTTCTCTGCTGTAGAAGCAATCGCTCCGGGCGTTATCGAACGTCAGTCCGTAGATCAGCCGGTACAGACCGGTTATAAAGCCGTTGACTCCATGATCCCAATCGGTCGTGGTCAGCGTGAATTGATCATCGGTGACCGTCAGACCGGTAAAACCGCACTGGCAATCGATGCCATCATCAACCAGCGCGATTCCGGTATCAAATGTATCTATGTCGCTATCGGCCAGAAAGCGTCCACCATTTCTAACGTGGTACGTAAACTGGAAGAGCACGGCGCTCTGGCTAACACCATTGTTGTGGTAGCAACCGCGTCTGAATCCGCTGCACTGCAATACCTGGCGCCATATGCCGGTTGCGCAATGGGCGAATACTTCCGTGACCGCGGTGAAGATGCGCTGATCATTTACGATGACCTGTCTAAACAGGCTGTTGCTTACCGTCAGATCTCCCTGCTGCTCCGTCGTCCGCCTGGACGTGAAGCATTCCCGGGCGACGTATTCTACCTCCACTCTCGTCTGCTGGAGCGTGCTGCGCGTGTTAACGCCGAATACGTTGAAGCCTTCACCAAAGGTGAAGTGAAAGGGAAAACCGGTTCTCTGACCGCACTGCCGATTATCGAAACTCAGGCGGGTGACGTTTCTGCGTTCGTTCCGACCAACGTAATCTCCATTACCGATGGTCAGATCTTCCTGGAAACCAACCTGTTCAACGCCGGTATTCGTCCTGCGGTTAACCCGGGTATCTCCGTATCCCGTGTTGGTGGTGCAGCACAGACCAAGATCATGAAAAAACTGTCCGGTGGTATCCGTACCGCTCTGGCGCAGTATCGTGAACTGGCAGCGTTCTCTCAGTTTGCATCCGACCTTGACGATGCAACTCGTAAGCAGCTTGACCACGGTCAGAAAGTGACCGAACTGTTGAAACAGAAACAGTATGCGCCGATGTCCGTTGCGCAGCAGTCTCTGGTTCTGTTCGCAGCAGAACGTGGTTACCTGGCGGATGTTGAACTGTCGAAAATCGGCAGCTTCGAAGCCGCTCTGCTGGCTTACGTCGACCGTGATCACGCTCCGTTGATGCAAGAGATCAACCAGACCGGTGGCTACAACGACGAAATCGAAGGCAAGCTGAAAGGCATCCTCGATTCCTTCAAAGCAACCCAATCCTGGTAACGTCTGGCGGCTTGCCTTAGGGCAGGCCGCAAGGCATTGAGGAGAAGCTCATGGCCGGCGCAAAAGAGATACGTAGTAAGATCGCAAGCGTCCAGAACACGCAAAAGATCACTAAAGCGATGGAGATGGTCGCCGCTTCCAAAATGCGTAAATCGCAGGATCGCATGGCGGCCAGCCGTCCTTATGCAGAAACCATGCGCAAAGTGATTGGTCACCTTGCGCACGGTAATCTGGAATATAAGCACCCATACCTGGAAGAACGCGACGTTAAACGCGTGGGCTACCTGGTGGTGTCGACCGACCGTGGTTTGTGCGGTGGTTTGAACATTAACCTGTTCAAAAAACTGCTGGCGGAAATGAAGACCTGGACCGATAAAGGCGTTCAATGCGACCTCGCAATGATCGGCTCGAAAGGTGTGTCGTTCTTCAACTCCGTGGGCGGCAATGTTGTTGCCCAGGTTACAGGCATGGGGGATAACCCTTCCCTGTCCGAACTGATCGGTCCGGTAAAAGTGATGTTGCAGGCCTACGACGAAGGCCGTCTGGACAAGCTTTACATTGTCAGCAACAAATTTATTAACACCATGTCTCAGGTTCCGACCATCAGCCAGCTGCTGCCGTTACCGGCATCAGATGATGATGATCTGAAACATAAATCCTGGGATTACCTGTACGAACCCGATCCGAAGGCGTTGCTGGATACCCTGCTGCGTCGTTATGTCGAATCTCAGGTTTATCAGGGCGTGGTTGAAAACCTGGCCAGCGAGCAGGCCGCCCGTATGGTGGCGATGAAAGCCGCGACCGACAATGGCGGCAGCCTGATTAAAGAGCTGCAGTTGGTATACAACAAAGCTCGTCAGGCCAGCATTACTCAGGAACTCACCGAGATCGTCTCGGGGGCCGCCGCGGTTTAAACAGGTTATTTCGTAGAGGATTTAAGATGGCTACTGGAAAGATTGTCCAGGTAATCGGCGCCGTAGTTGACGTCGAATTCCCTCAGGATGCCGTACCGCGCGTGTACGATGCTCTTGAGGTGCAAAATGGTAATGAGCGTCTGGTGCTGGAAGTTCAGCAGCAGCTCGGCGGCGGTATCGTGCGTACCATCGCAATGGGTTCCTCCGACGGTCTGCGTCGCGGTCTGGATGTAAAAGACCTCGAACACCCGATCGAAGTCCCGGTAGGTAAAGCGACTCTGGGCCGTATCATGAACGTACTGGGTGAACCGGTCGACATGAAAGGCGAGATCGGTGAAGAAGAGCGTTGGGCGATTCACCGCGCAGCACCTTCCTACGAAGAGCTGTCAAACTCTCAGGAACTGCTGGAAACCGGTATCAAAGTTATCGACCTGATGTGTCCGTTCGCTAAGGGCGGTAAAGTTGGTCTGTTCGGTGGTGCGGGTGTAGGTAAAACCGTAAACATGATGGAGCTTATTCGTAACATCGCGATCGAGCACTCCGGTTACTCTGTGTTTGCGGGCGTAGGTGAACGTACTCGTGAGGGTAACGACTTCTACCACGAAATGACCGACTCCAACGTTATCGACAAAGTATCCCTGGTGTATGGCCAGATGAACGAGCCGCCGGGAAACCGTCTGCGCGTTGCTCTGACCGGTCTGACCATGGCTGAGAAATTCCGTGACGAAGGTCGTGACGTTCTGCTGTTCGTTGACAACATCTATCGTTACACCCTGGCCGGTACGGAAGTATCTGCACTGCTGGGCCGTATGCCTTCAGCGGTAGGTTATCAGCCGACCCTGGCGGAAGAGATGGGCGTTCTGCAAGAACGTATCACCTCCACCAAAACCGGTTCTATCACCTCCGTACAGGCAGTATACGTACCTGCGGATGACTTGACTGACCCGTCTCCGGCAACCACCTTTGCGCACCTTGACGCAACCGTGGTACTGAGCCGTCAGATCGCGTCTCTGGGTATTTACCCGGCCGTTGACCCGCTGGACTCCACCAGCCGTCAGCTGGACCCGCTGGTGGTTGGCCAGGAACACTACGACACTGCGCGTGGTGTTCAGTCCATCCTGCAACGTTATCAGGAACTGAAAGACATTATCGCCATCCTGGGTATGGATGAACTGTCTGAAGAAGACAAACTGGTGGTAGCGCGCGCTCGTAAGATCCAGCGCTTCCTGTCCCAGCCGTTCTTCGTGGCAGAAGTATTCACTGGTTCTCCGGGTAAATACGTCTCCCTGAAAGACACCATCCGTGGCTTTAAAGGCATCATGGAAGGCGAATACGATCACCTGCCGGAGCAGGCGTTCTACATGGTCGGTTCCATCGAAGAAGCTGTGGAAAAAGCCAAAAAACTTTAACGCCTTAATCGGAGGGTGATATGGCAATGACTTACCACCTGGACGTCGTCAGCGCAGAGCAACAAATGTTCTCTGGTCTGGTCGAGAAAATCCAGGTAACGGGTAGCGAAGGTGAACTGGGAATTTACCCGGGCCACGCACCGCTGCTCACCGCCATTAAGCCTGGTATGATTCGCATCGTGAAACAGCACGGTCACGAAGAGTTTATCTATCTGTCTGGCGGCATTCTTGAAGTGCAGCCTGGCAACGTGACCGTTCTGGCCGACACCGCAATTCGCGGCCAGGATCTCGACGAAGCGCGAGCCATGGAAGCGAAACGTAAGGCTGAAGAGCACATTAGCAGCTCTCACGGCGACGTAGATTACGCTCAGGCGTCTGCGGAACTGGCCAAAGCGATCGCGCAGCTGCGCGTTATCGAGTTGACCAAAAAAGCGATGTAACACCGGCTTGAAAAGCACAAAAGCCAGTCTGGAAACAGGCTGGCTTTTTTTTTCGCGCGCCGCAGCGAGATTGGTTCTGCTATATCCTGCGCATTTTTATATCCCGCAATTAAACTCATTTTTATAATTACGCGAAATCCTTCGCTGATTTTCCTGTTTATTCATTGATCGAAATAAGAGCAAAAACATCAGCCTGACGCTTAAATGAAGGTGGTGTCTTACATTTATGAAGACAAAAGGCGTGACGATGGTCGAAAATGGCTCTTTCGCCAGCGGGGATAATCCGTTATTGAGCAATTTATCCCCTGTCCATTTCACGATGAAAAAAATGTAGTTTTTTCAATGTGAAGCGGTTTAAATTCGTTCTCAAATTACAGTCAGGACGCGTATGTTGAATAATGCTATGAGCGTAGTGATCCTTGCAGCAGGCAAAGGCACTCGCATGTATTCCGATCTTCCGAAAGTGCTGCATACCCTTGCCGGGAAAGCGATGGTTCAGCATGTCATTGATGCCGCGAATGAATTAGGTGCAGCGCACGTTCACCTGGTTTACGGCCACGGCGGCGATCTGCTTAAACAGGCGCTGAAAGATGACAACCTTAACTGGGTGCTTCAGGCAGAACAGCTGGGTACGGGTCATGCAATGCAGCAGGCCGCACCTTTCTTTGCCGATGATGAAGACATTTTAATGCTCTATGGCGACGTGCCGCTGATCTCTGTTGAAACACTCCAGCGCCTGCGTGATGCTAAACCGCAGGGCGGCATTGGCCTGCTGACAGTGAAACTGGATGATCCGACCGGTTATGGACGTATCACCCGTGAAAACGGCAAAGTTACCGGCATTGTTGAGCACAAAGATGCCACCGACGAGCAGCGTCAGATTCAGGAAATCAACACCGGCATTCTGATCGCCAACGGCGCAGATATGAAACGCTGGCTGGCGAAGCTGACCAACAATAACGCTCAGGGCGAATACTACATCACCGATATTATTTCGCTGGCGTATCAGGAAGGACGTGAAATCGTTGCCGTTCACCCGCAACGTTTAAGCGAAGTTGAAGGCGTGAATAACCGCCTACAACTCTCTCGTCTGGAGCGCGTTTACCAGTCCGAACAGGCTGAAAAACTGTTGTTAGCAGGCGTTATGTTGCGCGATCCAGCCCGTTTTGATCTGCGCGGTACGCTAACTCACGGGCGCGATGTTGAAATTGATACTAACGTTATCATCGAGGGCTACGTTACTCTCGGTAATCGCGTGAAAATCGGCACCGGATGCGTGATTAAAAATAGCGTGATTGGCGATGATTGCGAAATTAGCCCGTATACCGTAGTGGAAGATGCTAATCTGGCAGCAGCCTGTACCATCGGCCCGTTTGCCCGTCTGCGCCCCGGTGCTGAGTTGCTGGAAGGCGCACACGTCGGTAACTTCGTTGAGATGAAAAAAGCGCGTCTGGGTAAAGGTTCGAAAGCCGGTCATTTGACTTACCTGGGCGATGCGGAGATCGGCGATAACGTTAACATCGGTGCGGGAACCATTACCTGCAACTATGATGGAGCGAATAAATTCAAAACCATTATCGGCGATGATGTCTTTGTCGGTTCCGACACCCAGCTGGTGGCTCCTGTAACGGTGGGTAAAGGTGCGACGATTGCTGCCGGTACAACTGTGACGCGTAATGTTGGCGAAAACGCCCTGGCGATCAGCCGCGTGCCGCAGTCGCAAAAAGAAGGCTGGCGTCGTCCGGTAAAGAAAAAGTAATTCTGGCTGGGTAAATCCGGCCTCCAGGGATGAGGAGATAACATAATCTCCCTCCCACAAGCAGTAACTATAAAAATAACCCCACTCTCTACAAGGCTCGGGGCGCCCGAAAAAATGGGCATACAGGTTGACCGACAACGATATAAACCGGAATCAAAAACTATGTGTGGAATTGTTGGCGCGATCGCGCAACGTGATGTAGCAGAAATCCTTCTTGAAGGTTTACGTCGTCTGGAATACCGCGGTTATGACTCTGCTGGTCTGGCCGTTGTTGACGCAGAAGGTCATATGACCCGTCTGCGTCGTCTCGGTAAAGTCCAGATGCTGGCTCAGGCAGCGGAAGAACATCCTCTGCATGGCGGTACGGGTATTGCTCATACTCGCTGGGCGACGCACGGCGAACCTTCAGAAGTGAATGCGCATCCGCATGTTTCTGAACACATTGTGGTGGTGCATAACGGCATTATCGAAAATCATGAACCGCTGCGTGAAGAGTTAAAAGCGCGTGGTTATACCTTCGTGTCTGAAACCGACACCGAAGTTATTGCTCATCTGGTGAACTGGGAACTGAAACAGGGCGGCACTCTGCGTGAAGCTGTTCTGCGCGCTATTCCGCAGCTGCGTGGCGCTTATGGCACGGTAATTATGGATACCCGTCACCCGGATACCCTGCTGGCGGCACGTTCTGGTAGTCCGTTGGTGATTGGCCTCGGTATGGGCGAAAACTTTATCGCTTCTGACCAGCTGGCGCTGCTGCCAGTGACTCGTCGCTTTATCTTCCTCGAAGAAGGCGATATTGCCGAAGTGACTCGCCGTTCGGTAACTATCTTCGATAAATCAGGCGCGGAAGTGAAACGTCAGGATATCGAATCCAATCTGCAATATGACGCGGGCGATAAAGGTATTTACCGTCACTACATGCAGAAAGAGATCTACGAACAGCCGAACGCGATCAAAAACACCCTTACCGGGCGTATCAGCCACGGCCAGGTGGATTTAAGCGAGCTGGGGCCGAACGCGGATGAACTGCTGTCGAAGGTTGAGCATATTCAGATCCTCGCCTGCGGTACTTCTTATAACTCCGGTATGGTTTCCCGCTACTGGTTTGAATCGCTGGCAGGTATTCCGTGCGACGTCGAAATCGCCTCTGAATTCCGCTATCGCAAATCTGCAGTACGCCGCAATAGCCTGATGATCACCCTGTCGCAGTCTGGCGAAACCGCGGATACCCTGGCTGGCCTGCGTCTGTCGAAAGAGCTGGGTTACCTTGGTTCGCTGGCAATCTGTAACGTTCCGGGTTCTTCTCTGGTGCGCGAATCCGATCTGGCGCTGATGACCAACGCCGGTACGGAAATTGGCGTGGCGTCCACCAAAGCATTCACCACTCAGTTAACCGTGCTGTTGATGCTGGTGGCGAAACTGTCTCGCCTGAAAGGTCTGGATGCCTCCATTGAGCATGATATCGTGCATGGTCTGCAGGCGCTGCCGAACCGTATTGAGCAGATGCTGTCTCAGGACAAACGAATTGAAGCCCTGGCGGAAGATTTCTCTGACAAACATCACGCGCTGTTCCTGGGCCGTGGCGATCAGTACCCAATCGCGCTGGAAGGCGCATTGAAGCTGAAAGAGATCTCCTACATTCACGCTGAAGCCTACGCTGCTGGTGAACTGAAACACGGTCCGCTGGCGCTGATTGATGCCGATATGCCGGTTATCGTCGTTGCACCGAACAACGAATTGCTGGAAAAGCTGAAATCCAACATTGAAGAAGTTCGCGCGCGTGGCGGTCAGTTGTATGTCTTCGCCGATCAGGATGCGGGTTTTGTAAGTAGCGATAACATGCACATCATCGAGATGCCGCATGTGGAAGAGGTGATTGCACCGATCTTCTACACCGTTCCGCTGCAGCTACTGGCTTACCATGTCGCGCTGATCAAAGGCACCGACGTTGACCAGCCGCGTAACCTGGCAAAATCGGTTACGGTTGAGTAATTAATGGATGCCCTGCGTAAGCAGGGCATGTGACTGCTGACAAACGCAAAACTGCCTGATGCGCTACGCTTATCAGGCCTACGTGGTTACTGCAATATATTGAATTTGCACTATTTTGTAGACCGAATAAGAGGTTCACGCCGCATCCGGCATGAACAACGCGCACTTTGTCAATAATCTGATGCCCTGCTTTCGCAGGGCATTTTTCGATCCCCTCTCTCATCGTCTCATCTTCAGCTATTTTTAAACTGTCACAGAAAGAAAATTTTTCTGCCAAGCTATTGTCACTTTCACTTCTAACTTATTGATTTTTCACCAGCCAAAAAGAGTTTTCTTTCGTGTCATAAAACTGTCATAAACCTTACATATAACTGTCACCTGTTTGTCCTATTTTGCTTCTCGTAGCCAACAAACAATGCTTTATGAATCCTCCCAGGAGACATTATGAAAGTTATGCGTACCACCGTCGCAACTGTTGTCGCCGCGACCTTATCGATGAGCGCTTTCTCTGTATTTGCAGAAGCAAGCCTGACAGGCGCAGGTGCAACCTTCCCTGCGCCGGTGTATGCCAAATGGGCTGACACTTACCAGAAAGAAACCGGTAATAAAGTTAACTACCAGGGTATCGGTTCTTCTGGTGGCGTAAAACAGATTATCGCCAACACCGTTGATTTTGGTGCTTCTGACGCGCCGCTGTCTGACGAAAAACTGGCTCAGGAAGGTCTGTTCCAGTTTCCGACCGTAATTGGCGGCGTGGTGCTGGCGGTTAACCTGCCTGGTCTGAAATCTGGTGAACTGGTTCTGGATGGTAAAACCCTCGGTGACATCTACCTGGGTAAAATTAAAAAGTGGGATGACGAAGCGATCGTCAAACTGAATCCGGGTCTGAAACTGCCTTCACAGAACATCGCCGTGGTGCGCCGCGCAGATGGCTCCGGGACTTCCTTCGTCTTCACCAGCTACCTGGCAAAAGTGAACGAAGAGTGGAAAAACAAAATTGGTTCTGGCTCTACCGTAAACTGGCCAACCGGTCTGGGCGGCAAAGGTAATGACGGTATTGCTGCGTTCGTTCAGCGTCTGCCGGGTGCGATTGGTTACGTTGAATATGCTTACGCTAAGCAGAACAACCTGGCGTACACCAAACTGATCTCCGCTGATGGTAAACCTGTTGCGCCGACCGAAGAAAACTTCGCAAATGCGGCAAAAGGCGCAGACTGGAGCAAAACATTCGCTCAGGATCTGACCAACCAGAAAGGCGAAGATGCGTGGCCTATTACCTCTACCACGTTCATTCTGATCCACAAAGATCAGAAGAAACCAGAACAAGGCACAGAAGTGCTGAAATTCTTCGACTGGGCGTACAAAACCGGGGCTAAACAGGCTAACGACCTGGATTATGCCAGTCTGCCGGATAGCGTAGTTGAACAGGTTCGCGCTGCGTGGAAGACCAATATTAAAGACAGTAGCGGTAAGCCGCTGTACTAATAAAACTCCAGGCCGGATGAGGCGTTAACGCCGCATCCGGCATTACAAAATGACTTTGTAAACGCGTTTAACTGAAGAGTAACTTATGGCTGCAACCAAGCCTGCTTTTAACCCACCGGGTAAAAAGGGCGACATAATTTTCAGCGTGCTGGTAAAACTGGCGGCGCTGATTGTGCTATTGATGTTGGGTGGCATTATTGTCTCTCTGATCATCTCCTCCTGGCCGAGCATTCAGAAATTTGGTCTGGCTTTCCTGTGGACCAAAGAGTGGGATGCGCCGAACGATATCTACGGGGCGCTGGTACCGATCTACGGTACGCTGGTGACTTCGTTTATCGCGCTGCTGATCGCCGTTCCGGTGAGTTTCGGTATCGCCCTGTTCCTGACCGAGCTTGCGCCTGGCTGGCTGAAACGCCCGCTGGGTATCGCCATTGAGCTGCTGGCAGCCATTCCAAGTATCGTTTACGGCATGTGGGGCCTGTTTATCTTCGCGCCGCTGTTTGCTGTTTACTTCCAGGAGCCGGTCGGCAATATCATGTCGAATATCCCGATTGTCGGCGCGCTGTTCTCCGGCCCGGCCTTTGGTATCGGTATCCTCGCAGCAGGCGTCATCCTCGCCATCATGATCATTCCGTACATTGCGGCAGTTATGCGCGATGTGTTTGAACAAACCCCGGTGATGATGAAAGAGTCGGCCTACGGTATCGGCTGCACCACCTGGGAAGTTATCTGGCGTATCGTTCTTCCGTTCACCAAAAATGGGGTCATCGGCGGCATTATGCTGGGTCTGGGGCGCGCGCTCGGTGAAACTATGGCGGTGACCTTTATCATCGGTAACACCTACCAGCTCGACAGCGCCTCTCTGTACATGCCGGGCAACAGTATCACCTCTGCGCTGGCCAACGAATTTGCCGAAGCGGAATCCGGTCTGCACGTTGCCGCACTGATGGAACTGGGCCTGATCCTGTTTGTGATTACCTTCATCGTCCTCGCTGCATCGAAATTTATGATTATGCGCCTGGCTAAGAATGAGGGGGCTCGCTAATGGCTATGGTTGAAATGCAAACCACTGCGGCGCTGGCAGAATCCCGCCGCAAAATGCAGGCGCGTCGCCGCCTCAAAAATCGTATTGCACTGACGCTCTCGATGGCGACGATGGCCTTCGGTCTGTTCTGGCTGATCTGGATTTTAATGTCCACCATCACTCGCGGTATCGATGGTATGTCGCTGGCGCTGTTCACTGAAATGACGCCGCCGCCAAATACGGAAGGCGGTGGTCTGGCGAACGCCCTGGCGGGTAGCGGGCTGTTAATTTTGTGGGCCACGGTATTCGGTACGCCGCTGGGCATTATGGCGGGGATTTATCTGGCGGAATATGGTCGTAAATCCTGGCTGGCAGAAGTGATTCGCTTTATTAACGACATTCTGCTCTCCGCGCCGTCGATTGTGGTTGGTCTGTTTGTTTACACCATCGTGGTGGCGCAGATGGAGCACTTCTCCGGCTGGGCGGGTGTGATTGCACTGGCGCTGTTACAGGTGCCGATTGTTATCCGCACCACCGAGAACATGCTGAAACTGGTGCCGGACAGCCTGCGTGAAGCGGCTTATGCGCTGGGTACGCCGAAGTGGAAGATGATCTCCGCGATTACGCTGAAAGCGTCGGTGTCCGGGATTATGACCGGTATCCTGCTGGCGATTGCCCGTATTGCTGGTGAAACCGCGCCGCTGCTGTTTACCGCGCTCTCCAACCAGTTCTGGAGCACGGACATGATGCAACCGATCGCCAACCTGCCGGTAACGATCTTTAAGTTTGCGATGAGTCCGTTTGCGGAATGGCAGCAACTGGCCTGGGCCGGGGTGTTGATCATTACCCTGTGCGTACTGCTGCTGAACATTCTGGCGCGCGTTGTATTTGCGAAGAATAAACACGGTTAACACTTTGCCGGATGCGGCGTGAACGCCTTATCCGGCCTACGGTAAGCCTGATTAGCGAAGTGCATCAGGCACGATGAGGAAAAGATTGCAATGAGTATGGTTGAAACTGCCCCGAGTAAAATTCAGGTTCGTAATTTGAACTTCTACTACGGCAAATTCCATGCCCTGAAAAACATCAACCTGGATATCGCTAAAAACCAGGTTACGGCGTTTATCGGGCCGTCCGGCTGCGGTAAATCGACGCTGCTGCGTACCTTCAACAAAATGTTTGAACTGTATCCAGAGCAGCGCGCGGAAGGTGAAATTCTGCTCGATGGCGACAACATCCTGACCAACACTCAGGATATCGCTCTGCTGCGTGCGAAAGTGGGCATGGTGTTCCAGAAACCGACGCCGTTCCCGATGTCCATTTACGACAACATCGCCTTTGGCGTGCGTCTGTTTGAGAAGCTCTCCCGTGCTGACATGGACGAGCGCGTGCAGTGGGCATTGACCAAAGCCGCATTGTGGAACGAAACCAAAGATAAATTGCACCAGAGCGGTTACTCTCTCTCTGGCGGTCAGCAACAGCGTCTGTGCATTGCGCGTGGTATCGCCATTCGCCCGGAAGTGCTGCTGCTCGACGAACCGTGTTCGGCGCTCGACCCCATCTCTACCGGGCGTATTGAAGAGCTGATCACCGAACTGAAGCAGGATTACACCGTGGTGATCGTAACCCACAACATGCAGCAGGCTGCGCGTTGTTCCGACCACACGGCGTTTATGTATCTGGGCGAATTGATTGAGTTCAGCAACACGGACGATCTGTTCACCAAGCCAGCGAAGAAACAAACAGAAGACTACATCACCGGTCGTTACGGTTGATTCAGGAGTGCGTTATGGACAGTCTCAATCTTAATAAACATATTTCCGGCCAGTTCAACGCCGAACTGGAAAGCATCCGCACGCAGGTGATGACCATGGGCGGCATGGTGGAGCAGCAGCTTTCTGATGCAATCACCGCGATGCACAACCAGGACAGCGATCTGGCGAAGCGGGTCATCGAAGGCGATAAAAACGTCAACATGATGGAAGTGGCAATCGATGAAGCCTGCGTGCGCATTATTGCCAAACGTCAGCCGACGGCGAGCGACCTGCGTCTGGTTATGGTTATCAGTAAAACCATTTCCGAGCTGGAGCGTATTGGCGACGTGGCGGATAAAATCTGTCGCACTGCACTGGAGAAATTCTCCCAGCAGCATCAGCCGTTGCTGGTAAGCCTGGAATCACTGGGGCGTCACACTATCCAGATGTTGCATGACGTGCTGGACGCGTTTGCGCGCATGGATATTGACGAAGCGGTGCGTATTTATCGTGAAGATAAAAAAGTCGATCAGGAGTACGAAGGGATTGTTCGTCAGTTGATGACCTACATGATGGAAGATTCGCGCACCATTCCGAGCGTACTTACTGCGTTGTTCTGCGCACGTTCAATCGAACGTATTGGCGACCGCTGCCAGAATATCTGCGAGTACATCTTCTACTACGTGAAGGGGCAGGATTTCCGCCACGTCGGTGGTGATGAGCTGGATAAATTGCTGGCAGAGAAAGATTCGAAAGCGTAACGCAAACTGTAGGCCGGATAAGGCGTTTACGCCGCATCCGGCAATCTGCGAGTACGAAATCAGCCCGGAGAAATGCTCACCGGGTTTCTTTATTTATCGCGTAATATCCCATCCCCTGGCCTTCCAGAGTGCAGGTAACTGCGCCAACTCGGTAAAGGTGGTGACTTTCGGATGAACGATCGGCTTATTGTGCGGGTCAGCGCAGAAGTAAAACACCTCCATACCGGCATCGATTCCTGACTGCGCACCGGCGCTGGAGTCATCGACCAGAATGCAGTTTTCAACGTTCACATTCATCGCTTTTGCCGCATGGAACATTAACGCCGGGTCGGGCTTCCAGCGTTGGATGTCATAGCCACTGAACAACTTTTTCGGGAAATAGTGCAGCATATTGAGCTTACCAAGCGAATGCTGCATCTTGCTGACCGGACCGTTAGAGACGACGCACATCGGCACTTTCACACTAGCCAGCAATTCGTTCGCTCCTGCAATCACCTCAAGCTCGCTATCAAACAGGCGCGCCACTTCCGCACGGTAAACGTGTTCGGCATCGGCACGGACTATTTCTACGCCCTGTTCTTTGCTAATGATGTCGATGATTTCGTAGAGTTTTACGCCTTTAAAGCGGGTAAAAATTTCTTCAAGGTCAACGTTAATGCCAAATTCCCTGAACATCGTGACATAGGCTCGAGAGCAAATAACCTCACTGTCGACCAGCGTACCGTCGCAGTCGAAAAATACCGCTTCTATCTGGGACATGTCTTTCCTTTATCGTTAGTTTAACGTTTTCGTCAGGCATATTCGCATGACGCAATCGTTGCCGTATAAGCAAATACAATGAAAAAAAGTTATCTTCAGCCGTCCATATTGTCTCATTTTGGTATACGATAGCGACGTATTTTCCCTCCTTGTTCGGAAATAGATAATGAGTCAACAACACACAACCCAGGCTTCTGGCCAGGGGATGCTGGAACGCGTGTTTAAACTGCGCGAACATGGCACGACGGCACGGACCGAAGTGATCGCCGGTTTTACCACCTTCCTGACGATGGTTTACATCGTTTTTGTTAACCCGCAAATTCTCGGCGTTGCTGGCATGGACACCAGCGCCGTCTTCGTCACCACCTGTCTGATTGCTGCGTTCGGCAGTATTCTGATGGGGCTGTTTGCTAATCTTCCAGTTGCGCTAGCACCAGCTATGGGCCTGAACGCATTCTTCGCCTTTGTCGTTGTGCAGGCGATGGGCTTACCGTGGCAGGTCGGGATGGGTGCAATCTTCTGGGGCGCAATTGGTCTGCTGTTACTGACAATCTTCCGTGTTCGCTACTGGATGATTGCCAACATTCCGGTGAGTCTGCGTGTGGGGATCACCAGCGGTATCGGCCTGTTCATTGGCATGATGGGGCTGAAAAACGCAGGTGTGATTGTCGCTAATCCGGAAACGCTGGTGAGTATCGGTAATCTGACTTCTCACAGTGTGCTGCTGGGTATCCTCGGCTTCTTCATCATCGCCATTCTGGCTTCACGTAACATTCACGCAGCGGTGCTGGTTTCTATCGTGGTGACAACGCTGCTGGGCTGGATGTTGGGTGATGTGCACTACAACGGCATTGTCTCCGCGCCGCCGAGCGTGATGACCGTGGTGGGGCATGTGGATTTAGCTGGTTCATTCAACCTCGGACTGGCTGGCGTGATTTTCTCTTTCATGCTGGTTAACCTGTTTGACTCCTCCGGTACGCTGATTGGCGTGACTGATAAAGCAGGTTTGGCGGATGAGAAAGGTAAATTCCCGCGCATGAAGCAGGCGCTGTATGTCGACAGTATCTCTTCCGTGACCGGTTCGTTTATCGGTACGTCTTCTGTTACGGCGTATATTGAATCTTCTTCCGGCGTTTCCGTTGGTGGGCGTACTGGTCTGACGGCAGTGGTTGTTGGTTTGCTGTTCCTGCTGGTTATCTTCCTGTCGCCGCTGGCGGGGATGGTGCCTGGCTACGCCGCGGCTGGCGCGCTGATTTACGTTGGCGTACTGATGACATCAAGTCTTGCGCGTGTGAAATGGCAGGATCTCACCGAATCCGTTCCGGCGTTTATTACTGCCGTGATGATGCCGTTTAGCTTCTCGATTACCGAAGGTATTGCGCTGGGCTTTATCTCCTACTGCGTGATGAAAATCGGTACAGGCCGTCTGCGCGACCTTAGCCCGTGCGTGATTATCGTGGCGCTGCTTTTTGTGCTGAAAATTGTCTTTATCGACGCCCACTAAAATCGATAGCGCCTTAAAAACCCGCCATGCATGATTGCTGGCGGGTTTTTTATTTAGATCTTAACGCGTTGAATAAACTCTCCAAATGCGGTCAACTGCCCGGTCAGGTGGTCTAGCGTTCCCTGATCAATCACTTCTCCTGTCTGCGGATCGACTTTGTTCTGAATCACACCGCCCATAAACTCTGGTTTGTTCATTACCATTGCATCCAGGAAGACCAGAATCTGGCGCAGATGATACTGACAGCGTGCGCCGCCAATTACGCCCATTGAGCTGGTCTGAATCAACACCGGTTTACCGGCCAATGGCTGATCGGGCAGGCGGGAAAGCCAGTCGATGGCATTTTTCAGTCCACCCGGCACCGAGTAGTTATATTCCGGCGTCACGATCACCACACCATCTGCCTGACGAATCTGTTCCGCCAGAGCTTCAACCGTTGCTGGAAAACTGTCTTCCTGCTGTACGTCTGCGTCATATAAGGGAATGTCAGCAATAGATGGCAACGCGTTAACTTCCATACCCGCTGGGGCAATTTTCGGCAGCGTACGTGCAACCATGCCATTAAATGAACCTTTGCGCAGGCTTCCCAATAACGTAACCACCTTCAATTTTTCAGACATGATGACTCCTGTGGTTGTCTATCAATTTGGCAAAAATGACTTCACGGTAGAGAGCTGGGCAAAACGCATCATCCGGCTGGTTGGATTATTGGCGCGGCTGTGAATATCCGGCAGGCTTTTCCAGCCTTGCTTGCCATCAAACTCCCAGACATTGAGCTTTTCAATCGCTGGGCTGACCGCCACGGACCATACCAGCACTTCCTCTGCGTCGCATATCGCTTCTACATGATTTACATGGGCACATTTCAGGCGTCCCGCAATGGGCATCAACTGCAGATTTCGCGGGTCGTCATTCAAAACATCACCGGTAAGTTTTAGCACGCTTCGGCGCAGCGTGATGAGCTGCGCTCGCGCTTCGTTAGGATCGTTTTGCTTACTGATCCATAGTGATTCATTGCTGGAAAAAGCATGGTTATCGGGCGCGTGAGGGCTATGAAACCCGCGAGTCGCGCGCTGTAGTTCCATATCGAGGCCACATTCACCTTCGGTTGTTAACGCCACTCCGACCATGTTTCCGGCATAGGCTATTGAAAATGATGGTAAATTTTTATCGTGGAAAACCGGCTTTCCTTTAGCCTGGGTGACGATTTCCGGCAATTCACTAATGCCGTACAGCAAGAACATCAGTTCTGCGAGTAAACCTCTGGACGCCAGGAAACGACTTTGACGATGAGGGGGAAGATTTAGGGCTTCTTGATGACACTGGGAGGGTAGACGAACAGATATCAGGTGTCCTTCCGTTAAAATCCCTCGGGCAAAGTGAGTCGCCATTTTTCGCTCCATGCTTAATGGTCCATTATGAATACAGAGTAATCATTTACTAAAATTATGGACAGACTAAAGCGGCGAAAAGTTCGATTCAGACAAATTTATTACATGTTTTTTACATTTTATCGCGAAATGTGGTCGCATTTTATACGATTTAATTATGCCATCGAGGCGTAAAGATTTTTAATGGTTTCCCGTAACCAGACGATCTTCGGGTTATGGCTGTTCCGTTTGTGCCACAGCAGAGTAAACGGCACTTCCAGCTTTTTTTGCTGGATTTCGTCAAACGGGAGAGGGAGTGCAACCAGTGGAAGCTGGTGGAGTTGGTTGTAGTACTGACAGTAGCGCGGTGCGGTCGCCAGTAGCAGATTGTCGGGCTGCGCCGCCATAAATAGTGACTGCTCGAATTCCGGCAGACTCATGGCAATCGTGCGTTCGCGTCCTGATTCCTGCAACACATTGTCCAGCGCCCAGGTATCGCTCAGTTCCCAGCAAATGCTGATATGTGGATAACGTAAAAAAGCATCCAGATCCCATTCTTCACGCAGCGCCGGATGATCTTTGCGTAACCAGACGCACGGTAAGTCTGTAAATAATACGTCATAATCAATAGACAACGGCAGAAGACTAAGCTGTTCTCGCGAGCGGGGGTGGCTTTCTCGTCCGGTAAAGCCGATATCCACTTCGCCACGAATAATTGCATCCAACGAGTCATAATCCCAGTTGCGTAGTTTAATCGTCGCCTGTGGGTAACGTTGGTAAATATGTTTCGACAGCGCATTAAACATAATCATCATCAGCGGCGATTCTGCTGCCAGCTCAAACTTCAGACCACGTGGCGTTTGGTGGTGCGGTTTATCCAGCAGCAGATTGCTCATTTGCATCCACTCCGCCAGATTTTGCTCCATGCTGACCATCAGCGGCGTTGGCGTCAGGCCCAGCGGTGAGTTCACAAAGAGCAGGTCATCAAACCATATCCGAAGCTTTGCCAGAGATTTGCTCACCGCCGAAGGCGTCACGTTCATCCGTTTCGCCGCTTTGGTCACGCTGCGCTCCTGCATCAGCAGTTGCAGGCAGAGCAGCAAATTCAGATCAAGTGTGGTGATGGATTTCTTCATGAGCGGTAACGGGGCGTCCAGGCGCGACGAGCATAATCAGCAACAGGCTCACTATGCTACAGGCAATCAGAATCCCGATCAGCATATTCCATGCGCTTACGCCGACTACCGCCGCTAGCCAAATCCACAGTGATGAACCGCAAACCTGTGCAATGCCTAATGTCGAACTGGCTACGCCCGCGCGTAATGAAAACGGCCCTAATGCCTGACTCATTGCCACGCCGAATCCCACCGAAAAACCAGCGCAAATCAACGTGATGCCAAACAGCGAAACTGCATGGGAAGGCGAAACCGCAAGGATGATTCCCGCCGCCAGAAATAACACCTGCGAGGTGATCATCAACGTACGTGGCTTAAAAATTCCCAGCGCAAATGGCGTAGAAAATGAAACGGTCATGCTGACGCCAGCGGTCAACGCCATAATGGTGGCGTATTCTCCGCGCGCAAATCCCATGATTTCCATCAGCAATACTGGCGACGTATTCACGAAGGTAAGGATGACTGAGACGCTGAGGGTGGTGATAAGCACTCGGCTGAGGAAAAAGCGGTTAAGCAACGACTCGGTATTTTCTCGTGTTTTGCCCGAAGCGGCAGGTGCCGCAGGGCGGGTTTCTTTTAAAATAAACAATGACAACATGAGTACCGCGACACCCATCAGCGCCATTACCCAGAACAGGCTCTGCCACGGGAACTTAAGCATAATCAGGTGGCCAAGCACTGGCGCTAACACCGGAATGATGCAGGTAATGCCGTTGAGTAATGACAGCACTTTTGCCCGACGTCGATCGTCCAGCGTGTCGCGTAAAATCGCGAATGCCACCACGTAACAACAGCCCGCGCCGAGTCCCTGCAGAAAGCGTCCTGCAAGAAATAACGCGCTGGTTTCAGCCAGTGAACAGAGCACAGAGGCGATAATAAATAGCGCCGCGCCGGGGATGGCGACAGGTTTTCTCCCTGAACGGTCGGCCACTTTACCGGCAAATAACATTGCTGCTGCCATCCCCGCAAGGTAAACGGAGAACGCAATATGCAACTGCGCTTCGCTGGCATTGAGATCGGCGGCGATGCGCGGTAAGCCGACCAGGTACATATCAATACCTGCGGGATAGAGTAAAACCAGGGCAAAACTACAAATTAAAAAGCGGGACATGGGATAAAGCGTCCTGACGGAAAGGTGACGCAAAGCATACGTGGTGAAGGAGAATCAGGCGAGTTGCCATTTGGACAAAAGAGATTTCCTGACAGGCAAGAAGCCAGCGAATGACCGCTGGCTTCTTTAAGGGCTTAGCCAAATTTAGGTAACACGTTAAAGACGTTGCCGAACCAGCACAAAATCACGGTGATACCAAAGAGAATGACAATCGCCGGAATAAGATTGCCGCCCCAGACCGTGAATATCTGATTGGGAAACTTCTTGCGAGCTTTGATTGCCAGTACCGCGGGGATAATGACCACCCAGATGGTGGCGCACAGTCCGGCACCGCCAATCCCGTAAATAAAGCCATTCGGGAAGACGAGATACAACAAAGCGGGTGGCAGGAAGGTTAACAGCACGGTTTTGAAACGTCCGCCGTGGGAGTTATCAATCTTAAACAGATCCGCCAGGTAATCGAACAGCCCAAGCGTGACGCCAAAGAACGAACTGGCGACAGCTAAGTTGGAGAACACCAGCAGGCAAAATTCGATAATGCCATGCTGTTTGGTGCCGAGGAACGTTTTTACCAGTGAATCAACGTTGCCGCCCGAGGAGATGATCGCTTTAAAACTTTCTCGCGAGATATTCCCCATTGTGCAATAAAGCCAGAAGAGATAAATCACCAGTGCCAGCAGCGAGCCGAAAACTACGCTTTTGATTAGTTTATCTTTCTTTTTGCCATAGCAAATAATCAGACTGGGAATATTGCCGTGGAAACCAAATGACGCCAGACACACCGGCAAAGCCATAAAGATATACGGGAAGTAAGACGTCCCCGCAGTCGTGCTGGTGGAATCGCGCAGAATGGAATAATCGACCTGGAAGAAGAATGAACCAAACACGATCACAAAGGAGATAATCTTCAGCCCGAGGAACAACGAGGTAATACGACTGGCGGCTAAAGAGCTTATCCACAATACGCTGGCAACGAAAATGGCCGTACAGATCCCGACAATGCGTGGATTAGCGTGATAGCCCAAATTCATCGATATCGTTTCGCTAATGATTGCGCCGTTAGCAGAGATATAGGCATAAGTGAGAATATAGAGAACGAAGGCAACGGTAATACCGCTAATAATGTTCCAGGTGTTGCCAATTAAATCTTTGGTGATGGTGTTAAAACTGGAGCCGACGGGATAATTTAAGTTTGCTTCTAATAATAATAGCCCTGAATGTAACATTGAAAACCAGGCGATAATAAGAATAAAAGCGCCCCAAAAAAACCAGGCACCGGCAAGGTCAACAGGTAAAGCAAACATCCCACCGCCAATTACTGTACCGGCTATAACCATAACACCCCAAAATGCAGAGTGCTTTTTTTCTGATTGATCAGTCATGATGCCACCTTTAGAGGAAGGCTATTTTTGTTATTGAGGATGTAGGGGAAATAGAGTGGCTAACATCCTTATAGCCACTCTGTAGTGTTAATTAAACTTCTTTCAGTTTTGCGGTGAAGTGACGCAATACTTTTGGTTCGTAGGTAAAGGTTAATCCTTTAATATTTGTCGCGTTCTCTTTCACATGTTTGAAGGCTTCAATAATGAAGTCCATATGTGTTTGGGTATATGTTGCGCGTGGAATGGTTAAACGCAGCAGTTCTGCCGGGCAAGGCAGTTGTTTACCGGTTTTCGGATCGCGACCTAACAGGAAGGAACCAATTTCTACCGCACGGATACCGGCAACTTTATACAGCTCGCACGCCAGTGCCTGTGCCGGGAATTGATCTGCCGGGATATGTGGCAACAGTTTACCGGCATCAACGAACGCCGCATGACCGCCCGCCTGCTGGCATACTACGCCAATCTCTTCCAGACCATCGACCAGATACTGCACCTGCGCAATACGATAAGCCAGCCAGTCATGGTTCATGCCGTCATACAGCCCCACCGCCAGACGCTCCATCGCACCGCCTTCCAGACCACCATAAGTCGGGAAGCCTTCCTGCACTACGCACAGCGTTCTGCATTCGGTGTAGACATCGAAGAAGCTGTCGTCTTTCACGCACAGCAGGCCGCCCATCGGCACCATCGCATCTTTCTTGGCGGACATCGCCAGCATATCGGCATATTTATAGGTTTCGCGAGTGATCTGCTCGATAGTCCAGTCTTTATATTCCGCTTCACGCTGTTTGATGAAATAGGCGTTTTCGGCAAAGCGTGCGGAGTCCATTACCACCGGAATATCGTATTTCTTCGCGATGCTGTACATCGCTTTCATATTTGCCAGTGAAACCGGCTGGCCGCCTGCGGAGTTACTGGTAATGGTTGCAACGATATACGGCACGTTATTCGGGCCAACTTCTTCAATACCGCGTTCTAATCCTTCGAGGTCAAAGTTGCCTTTAAAGTCGTAACGTACGCCAGTATCGAAGGCTTCTTTGATATAGACGTTACGCACGGTACAGCCGTTAATCTGGCTATGGCCCTGAGTGGTATCGAAGAAATAGTTAGAGAACGCCACCATTTTGCTGCGATCCAGACCTTTTTCCTGCTCGCGTTTTTTAATCAGTACCGGAATATAGATTTGCTCTGCGCCACGGCCCTGGTGGGTCGGAATAGTGTATTGATAACCAAAGATATTTTTTACTGACTCGGCTAACGCATAGTAGCTGCGGCTGCCACTGTAGGCTTCGTCGCCGCGCATCATCGCAGCCTGCATACTCTGCGTTACCGCCCCGGTGCCGCTGTCGGTTAGTAAATCGATAAACACATCTTCGCTATCCAGCAGGAACGGGTTCATACCAGATTTAATAATCGCTTCTTCACGGTAAGCGCGAGTCGTACGTTTTACTGGCTCAATAACACGAATGCGGAACGGTTCAGGGAGATGTTTAAAGTTTTCCATTGCATAATCCTTCATTTATTTTAATTACAGTGATCCCTGTGAATATTGCGTCTGCAATAACCATTAATTCACCATAATTATGTATACGAGTACATTTATTTAGACGAGCAAATAGATAAAACAATAATGGCTTGTCTAAAAGGTAAAATTAAGGCATGGCAAACTAATAGATCACATTGAATCTAATTGGTTTGGCTCTGGTGATGGCTACAGAAGGGCAAATTAAGGGCGGTGATCGACAATCTTGTTGTCAATATTGAACCACTTTGAGGTCACACATATATGTAAGATATTCATAATGCACTTATCCTCGAAAGACATGTTGCTACACTATTACATTAAGATTTTTATATCTATTCCTAAGTTTATTAAATGTGAATCGAATCACAATCGTTCGAGATGCATTATTAAATGTTTTTTTTCAGAAAAATACGCTGCATTAAAATTTTAATGTTTATAAGATGAATTGATTAATAAAAAGAATGCAAACAGGAAAACAAAGCCGCATCCTGACTACCAGATGCGGCTTCGTAAGTGCGGTTACTTACCGATACAGAAGCTGGAGAAAATCCGCCCCAGTAGGTCGTCAGAGGTAAACTCCCCGGTAATCTCGCTCAAGTTCTGCTGTGCCAGGCGCAGCTCTTCCGCCAGCAATTCGCCCGCCCATGCGCCCAACAGCTGTGCTTTACCTTGCTGCAAATGCTCCGCTGCCTGTTCCAGTGCCTGTAGGTGGCGACGACGCGCCAGGAAGCCGCCTTCCATGTTGGTGTCAAAGCCCATGCTCTGTTTGAGATGGTTACGCAGCACGTCCACACCTTCACCAGTTCTTGCCGAGAGACGAATTAACGCGTGACCGTTCACTTCGCTCATTCCCAGCGTTTCGCCGGTGATATCGGCTTTATTGCGCACGACGGTGATCGGTAGTTTGGCGGGCAGACGGGCGATAAATTCCGGCCAGATCACTGCCGGATCAACGGCATCCGTGGTGGTGCCATCAACCATAAACAGCACACGGTCGGCTTGTTCAATTTCCTGCCATGCGCGCTCGATACCAATACGTTCCACTTCATCGCTGGCTTCGCGTAGCCCGGCGGTATCGATGATATGCAGAGGCATCCCGTCAATGTGGATATGCTCGCGCAGCACGTCACGCGTGGTTCCGGCGATATCCGTCACGATTGCCGCTTCACGCCCCGCCAGCGCGTTTAACAGGCTAGATTTACCGGCGTTAGGACGTCCGGCAATCACCACTTTCATCCCTTCGCGCAACAGGCTGCCCTGACGAGCTTCGGCGCGTACCGCGTCAAGATCGGCAATCACGTCATTGAGCTGGGCTTCAATTTTGCCGTCGGAGAGGAAATCGATCTCTTCATCGGGGAAATCAATCGCCGCTTCGACGTAAATACGCAGGTGGGTAAGGGCTTCTACCAGATGATTAACCCGTGCGGAGAACGCGCCTTGCAGCGAATTAAGCGCCGAACGGGCTGCCTGTTCCGAGCTGGCATCGATCAGATCGGCAATCGCTTCTGCCTGGGCTAAATCAAGTTTATCGTTAAGAAACGCGCGTTCTGAAAACTCGCCAGGGCGGGCAATTCGCAGGCCGGGAATGGTCAGAATACGTTTTAACAGCAGGTCGAGGATCACCGGACCGCCATGACCCTGCAGTTCCAGCACATCTTCGCCGGTGAACGAGTTCGGGCCAGGGAACCATAGCGCAATCCCCTGATCGAGCACGCTGCCGTCGGCGTCTTTAAACGGAAGATAATCGGCGTAGCGCGGCTTAGGCAGTTTACCCAGCACGGTTTCGGCAACTTCACGGGCTTTGAGGCCGGAGATGCGCAGGATGCCAACGCCGCCACGTCCCGGAGGCGTGGCCTGGGCTACGATAGTGTCATTATCGCTCATGATGTTCCTGTTGCTTTGTGTGGCGGATGCGCGGTGCTTATCCGCCCTACGAAAAGAAAAAAGGCGGTCAACTGACCGCCCTTATTTTAGCGAAAACTCACCGAATCAGGATTTTTTCTTCTCGCGGCTATGCAGGCCACGTTTTTCCAGACCACGGTAAATCAGCTGCTGCTGAATAATGGTAACCAGGTTGCTGACGATATAGTACAGCACCAGACCTGACGGGAACCACAGGAAGAACACGGTGAAGATGACCGGCATAAAGGTCATGATCTTCTGCTGCATCGGGTCGGTCACAGTGGTCGGCGACATCTTCTGAATGAAGAACATCGTTACGCCCATCAGGATCGGCAGGATATAGTACGGGTCCTGTGCAGACAGGTCGTGGATCCACAGTGCGAACGGTGCCTGACGCAGTTCAACGGAACCCATCAGCATGTAGTACAACGCCAGGAAGATTGGCATCTGGATAATCAGCGGGAAGCAGCCGCCCAGCGGGTTAACCTTCTCAGCTTTGTACAGCGCCATCATTTCCTGGCTGATACGCTGTTTGTCATCGCCCAGACGCTCACGCATAGCCTGAATCTTCGGCTGCAGCATACGCATCTTCGCCATGGAGGTGTACTGCGCTTTGGTCAGCGGGTACATGATGCCACGAACGATAAAGGTGATGATGATAATGGAGAAGCCCCAGTTACCCACAAAGCTATGGATCCATTTCAGCAGTTTGAACAGCGGCTGAGAAATGAACCACAACCAACCGTAATCAACGGTCAGATCCAGGTGCGGAGCAACAGCTGCCATTTTGTCCTGGATTTCCGGGCCAACCCACAGGGTGCTGTTCATCGCGCCAGTCTGACCAGGCTGAACCAGTACCGGCTGAGATTTATAGCCGATAGCGGCGATGCCGTTACCCAGATTAGCGGTGTAGAAGTTGTTGGTGCCGTCGTTATGCGGGATCCACGCAGTCGCGAAATACTGTTGCAGCATCGCCACCCAACCACCTTTCGAAGAGATGTTCAGGTTTTCGTTATCGGCAATGGTATCGAACTTGTATTTCTCGTACTTCTCGTCAGGCGTGGAGTACGCTGCGCCACGGAAGGTATGCAGTGCGAAGTTGCTGCTTCCAGTGTCGAGATGCGGTGGCAGATTGATGGATTGCTTCAACTGACCAAAGGTGGAGATCTCCAGCGGTTTTTCGCCAGCGTTCTGCACGTTGTAGTTGACGTTGACAGCGTAATCACCACGTTTCAGGACAAACGTTTTGGTAAACGTGTTGCCTGCCGCGTCGGTATACGTCATCGGCACCTGCAGTTCGTTTTGGCCTTCAGCCAGCACATAAGCGTCTTTTTCAACGTTATACAGCGGACGCGGGCCGTTAGCCGGGTTATCCGGGCCATCACGACCGGTCAGACCGCTCTGTGCCTGATAAATAAACTGCGGTGAAGTTTCCAGCAGCTGGAACGGCTGGGTAGAGTTCAGCTCTTTCGGGTAAGCCGGGAGCAGAGCCTGTTCAACATCACCACCACGGGTGTTGATGGTCAGATCAAGCACGTCGGTCTTAACCGAAATCAGTTTCCCCTGGCCACTGGCCGGTACGCCCTGGTCGGCGGCGCTACCCGCTGCGGTGGTCGTTGTCTGCGTGGTCTGTTGGGCCTGAGGTTGCGGGTTTTTATCCTGCTCCCAAGCTTGCCAGATCATGAAAGACACGAACAGCAAAGCGATGACTAAAAGATTGCGTTGCGAATCCATCGTTAGTGTTCTCTGGTATCAAATGGTCCGGGCGGGACGGGATCGTCACCACCAGGGTGTAAAGGGTGGCATTTTAATACGCGTTTCACCGTCAACCAACTGCCTTTTATCACTCCAAACCTGCGCAATGCCTCAATTCCGTAGCTTGAACAGGTTGGAGTGAAACGACAATGCGGCCCGAGTAGCGGACTAATCAGGCGTTGATAGACCCGAATGAGGGCTATCAGGACCCGCGAGCCAGGCGACAGTGGCGGCGCCATAATTTTTCCAACGCTTCCGAGAGAGCACGGTTATCGAGGTCGGCAACCCCTTTTTTCGCCACCACCACGAAATCCATAGCCGGGAGTTCATGTTGGCGCAGACGGAAGCTTTCACGCGTCAGACGTTTAATCCGATTGCGTTCATGCGCGCGTCGAACGTTTTTCTTGGCGACAGTAAGACCGATACGGGGATGCCCCAGCGAATTCAGGCGGCCGAGAATGGTAATTTGCGGCGTGCCAGCCCGTTGTGGCTGCTGGAAGACGAATGTGAATTGACTGGGAGTTAACAAACGTAACTCCCTGGGAAATGCGAGCTTAACCACGCAGGGGTTAGCTATATTACTTAGAAACGGTCAGACGAGCGCGGCCTTTAGCACGACGACGTGCCAGAACCTGACGACCATTTTTAGTAGCCATACGAGCACGGAAGCCGTGAGAACGGTTGCGCTTCAGTACAGACGGTTGAAAAGTGCGTTTCATGGCGATTTCTACCTAAACTTGAATAAATTCAATGGCTTTATTGGATATCCGCCGAAAAATGAAACGATGGACACCGAAGCCATGGGTGATTAAAGAGGCCGGATTGTAATAATTGTACACTCCGGAGTCAATTCTCTTTCCTTATTTACCGCGCTTTTCCGCACCTTTTCGCTGGGAAAATGTACGGCTTCACACCAGTGAAAACCAGCATGGCGCGCCGGGGCGAGGATTATACGGGCTACCGGGTAAAGCGCAAGGATCGTCCAGGATCTTTCTTAGATCGATTAAGCCTAATTTTGTCTAAGGTCATTAAATTTTCCAATATGCGGCGTAAATCGTGCCCGCCTTGCGGCAGGATCGTTTACACTTAGCGAGTTCTGGAAAGCCCTGTGGATAAATCGGGAAAATCTGTGAGAAACAGAAGATCTCTTGCGCAGTTTAGGCTATGATCCGCGGTCCCGATCGTTTTGCAGGATCTTGATCGGGCATATAACCGCAGACAGCGGTTCGTGCGTCACCCTCATGCAGGGTCTTTTCGACGTGCGTCAACAATCATGAATGTTTCAGCCTTAGTCATAATCGACTTTTGTTCGAGTGGAGTCCGCCGTGTCACTTTCGCTTTGGCAGCAGTGTCTTGCCCGATTGCAGGATGAGTTACCAGCCACAGAATTCAGTATGTGGATACGCCCATTGCAGGCGGAACTGAGCGATAACACGCTGGCCTTGTACGCGCCAAACCGTTTTGTCCTCGATTGGGTAAGGGACAAGTACCTTAATAATATCAATGGACTGCTAACCAGTTTCTGCGGAGCGGATGCCCCACAGCTGCGTTTTGAAGTGGGCACAAAGCCCGTGACACAAACGCTGAAAGTCCCTGCCAGCAATACAGTTGCACCCGCTCAGGCAGCGCAGGTGCAGCCGCAACGTGCTGCGCCTTCTACGCGCTCAGGCTGGGATAATGTTCCGGCTCCGGCAGAACCGACCTATCGTTCCAACGTCAACGTTAAACATACGTTTGATAACTTCGTCGAAGGTAAATCTAACCAACTGGCGCGCGCGGCGGCTCGCCAGGTGGCAGACAACCCGGGCGGCGCCTATAACCCGCTGTTCCTTTATGGCGGCACGGGGCTGGGTAAAACCCACCTGCTTCATGCGGTGGGTAATGGCATTATGGCGCGCAAGCCGAATGCCAAAGTGGTTTATATGCACTCCGAACGCTTTGTTCAGGACATGGTAAAAGCCCTGCAAAACAATGCGATCGAAGAGTTTAAACGCTACTACCGTTCCGTTGATGCGCTGCTGATCGACGATATTCAGTTTTTCGCCAATAAAGAACGATCCCAGGAAGAGTTTTTCCATACCTTTAACGCCCTGCTGGAAGGTAATCAGCAGATCATCCTCACGTCGGATCGCTATCCGAAAGAGATCAACGGTGTTGAGGATCGTTTGAAATCTCGCTTCGGCTGGGGGCTGACTGTAGCGATCGAACCGCCAGAGCTGGAAACCCGCGTGGCGATCCTGATGAAAAAGGCCGACGAAAACGACATTCGTTTGCCGGGCGAAGTCGCGTTCTTTATTGCCAAGCGTCTACGATCTAACGTACGTGAGCTGGAAGGGGCGCTGAACCGCGTCATTGCTAACGCCAACTTTACCGGACGGGCGATCACGATTGACTTCGTACGTGAGGCGCTGCGCGACTTACTGGCTTTGCAGGAAAAACTGGTCACTATCGACAATATTCAGAAGACGGTGGCAGAGTACTACAAGATCAAAGTCGCGGATCTCCTTTCCAAACGTCGATCCCGTTCGGTAGCGCGTCCACGTCAGATGGCGATGGCGCTGGCGAAAGAGCTGACTAACCACAGTCTGCCGGAGATTGGCGATGCGTTTGGTGGTCGTGACCACACGACGGTGCTTCATGCCTGCCGTAAGATCGAGCAATTGCGTGAAGAGAGTCACGATATCAAAGAAGATTTCTCTAATTTAATCAGAACATTGTCATCGTAAACCTATGAAATTTACCGTAGAACGTGAGCATTTATTAAAACCGCTACAACAGGTGAGCGGTCCGTTAGGTGGTCGTCCTACGCTACCGATTCTCGGTAATCTGCTGTTACAGGTTGCTGACGGTACGTTGTCGCTGACCGGTACTGATCTCGAGATGGAAATGGTGGCACGCGTTGCGCTGGTTCAGCCGCACGAACCAGGGGCGACGACCGTTCCGGCGCGCAAATTCTTTGATATCTGCCGTGGTCTGCCTGAAGGCGCGGAAATTGCCGTGCAGCTGGAAGGTGAGCGAATGTTGGTGCGCTCCGGGCGTAGCCGTTTTTCGCTGTCTACCCTGCCAGCGGCGGATTTCCCGAACCTCGATGACTGGCAGAGTGAAGTCGAATTTACCCTGCCGCAGGCGACGATGAAGCGTCTGATTGAAGCGACCCAGTTTTCTATGGCGCATCAGGACGTTCGCTATTACTTAAACGGTATGCTGTTTGAAACCGAAGGTGAAGAACTGCGCACCGTGGCGACCGACGGCCACCGTCTGGCGGTCTGTTCAATGCCAATTGGTCAATCTTTGCCAAGCCATTCGGTGATCGTGCCGCGTAAAGGTGTGATTGAACTGATGCGTATGCTCGACGGCGGCGACAATCCGCTGCGCGTGCAGATTGGTAGCAACAATATTCGTGCCCACGTCGGCGACTTTATCTTCACTTCCAAACTGGTTGATGGTCGCTTCCCGGATTACCGCCGTGTTCTGCCGAAGAATCCGGACAAACATCTGGAAGCAGGCTGTGATTTACTCAAACAGGCTTTTGCTCGTGCGGCAATTCTCTCTAACGAGAAATTCCGTGGCGTGCGTCTGTATGTCAGCGAAAACCAGCTGAAAATCACCGCCAACAACCCGGAACAGGAAGAAGCGGAAGAGATCCTCGACGTTACCTATAGCGGTGCGGAGATGGAAATCGGCTTCAACGTCAGCTATGTGCTGGATGTCCTGAACGCACTGAAATGCGAAAACGTCCGCATGATGCTGACCGATTCGGTTTCCAGCGTGCAGATTGAAGATGCGGCTAGCCAGAGCGCGGCTTATGTTGTCATGCCAATGAGACTGTAATGTCCCTCTCCCGCTTGTTGATCCGCGATTTCCGCAATATCGAAACCGCGGATCTCGCTTTATCTCCTGGCTTTAACTTTCTGGTAGGTGCCAACGGCAGTGGCAAAACCAGCGTGCTGGAAGCCATCTATACGCTCGGCCACGGTCGGGCGTTTCGTAGTTTGCAGATTGGTCGCGTTATTCGCCACGAGCAGGAGGCGTTTGTGCTCCACGGGCGTTTGCAGGGCGAAGAGCGCGAGACGGCGATTGGCTTAACCAAAGACAAACAGGGCGACAGCAAAGTCCGTATCGACGGTACTGACGGGCATAAAGTCGCGGAGCTGGCGCACCTGATGCCGATGCAGTTGATCACGCCAGAAGGGTTTACTTTACTCAACGGCGGCCCCAAATACAGAAGAGCATTCCTCGACTGGGGATGCTTTCACAACGAACCTGGATTTTTCACCGCCTGGAGCAATCTCAAGCGGTTGCTCAAGCAGCGTAATGCGGCGCTGCGCCAGGTGACACGTTACGAACAGCTACGCCCGTGGGATAAAGAATTGATCCCGCTGGCGGAGCAAATCAGCACCTGGCGCGCGGAGTATAGCGCCGGTATCGCGGCCGATATGGCTGATACCTGTAAGCAATTTCTCCCTGAGTTTTCTCTGACTTTCTCTTTTCAGCGCGGCTGGGAGAAAGAGACAGAGTACGCTGAGGTGCTGGAACGTAATTTTGACCGCGATCGCCAGCTAACCTACACCGCGCACGGCCCGCATAAAGCGGACTTACGCATTCGCGCCGACGGTGCGCCGGTGGAAGATACCTTATCGCGTGGGCAGCTTAAGCTGCTGATGTGCGCCTTACGTCTGGCGCAAGGAGAGTTCCTCACCCGTGAAAGCGGGCGGCGGTGTCTCTACCTGATAGATGATTTTGCCTCTGAGCTTGATGATGAGCGTCGCGGGCTGCTTGCCAGCCGCTTAAAAGCGACGCAATCACAGGTCTTTGTCAGCGCGATCAGTGCTGAACACGTTATAGACATGTCGGACGAAAATTCGAAGATGTTTACCGTGGAAAAGGGTAAAATAACGGATTAACCCAAGTATAAATGAGCGAGAAACGTTGATGTCGAATTCTTATGACTCCTCCAGTATCAAAGTCCTGAAAGGGCTGGATGCGGTGCGTAAGCGCCCGGGTATGTATATCGGCGACACGGATGACGGCACCGGTCTGCACCACATGGTATTCGAGGTGGTAGATAACGCTATCGACGAAGCGCTCGCGGGTCACTGTAAAGAAATTATCGTCACCATTCACGCCGATAACTCTGTCTCTGTACAGGACGACGGGCGCGGTATTCCGACCGGTATTCACCCGGAAGAGGGCGTATCGGCGGCGGAAGTGATCATGACCGTCCTGCACGCAGGCGGTAAATTTGACGATAACTCCTATAAAGTGTCCGGCGGTCTGCACGGCGTTGGTGTTTCGGTAGTAAACGCCCTGTCGCAAAAACTGGAGCTGGTTATCCAGCGCGAGGGTAAAATTCACCGTCAGATCTACGAACACGGTGTACCGCAGGCTCCGCTGGCGGTTACTGGCGACACCGATAAAACCGGTACGATGGTGCGTTTCTGGCCCAGCCTCGAAACCTTCACCAATGTGACCGAGTTCGAATATGAAATTCTGGCGAAACGTCTGCGTGAGTTGTCGTTCCTCAACTCCGGCGTTTCCATTCGTCTGAAAGACAAGCGTGATGGTAAAGAAGACCACTTCCACTATGAAGGCGGTATCAAGGCGTTCGTTGAGTATCTGAACAAGAACAAAACGCCGATCCACCCGAATATCTTCTACTTCTCCACCGAAAAAGACGGTATCGGCGTTGAAGTGGCGCTGCAGTGGAACGATGGCTTCCAGGAAAACATCTACTGCTTTACCAACAACATTCCGCAGCGTGACGGCGGTACTCACTTGGCAGGCTTCCGTGCGGCGATGACCCGTACTCTGAACGCCTACATGGACAAAGAAGGCTACAGCAAAAAAGCCAAAGTCAGCGCCACCGGTGACGATGCGCGTGAAGGCCTGATTGCGGTCGTTTCCGTGAAAGTGCCGGACCCGAAATTCTCCTCCCAGACCAAAGACAAACTGGTTTCTTCTGAGGTGAAATCGGCGGTTGAACAGCAGATGAACGAACTGCTGGCGGAATACCTGCTGGAAAATCCGACCGACGCGAAAATCGTGGTTGGCAAAATTATCGATGCTGCCCGCGCCCGTGAAGCTGCGCGTCGCGCTCGTGAAATGACCCGTCGTAAAGGTGCGCTGGATTTAGCTGGCCTGCCGGGCAAACTGGCGGACTGTCAGGAACGCGATCCGGCGCTTTCTGAACTGTACCTTGTGGAAGGGGACTCTGCGGGCGGCTCTGCAAAACAGGGGCGTAACCGCAAGAACCAGGCGATTCTGCCGTTGAAAGGTAAAATCCTCAACGTCGAGAAAGCCCGCTTCGATAAGATGCTAGCTTCCCAGGAAGTGGCGACGCTGATCACCGCGCTTGGCTGCGGGATTGGTCGTGACGAGTACAACCCAGACAAACTGCGTTATCACAGCATCATCATCATGACCGATGCGGACGTCGACGGCTCGCACATTCGTACGCTGCTGTTGACCTTCTTCTATCGTCAGATGCCAGAAATCATCGAACGTGGTCACGTTTACATTGCCCAACCGCCGCTGTACAAAGTGAAGAAAGGTAAGCAGGAACAGTACATTAAAGACGATGAAGCGATGGATCAGTACCAAATCTCCATTGCACTGGATGGTGCTTCCTTACATACCAACGCCAGCGCACCAGCTTTAGCGGGCGAAGCGTTAGAAAAACTGGTGTCTGAGTACAATGCGGCGCAGAAAATGATCGTGCGTATGGAGCGTCGTTATCCGAAAGCAATGCTGAAAGAGCTTATTTATCAGCCGACGCTGACGGAAGCCGACCTCTCTGATGAGCAGACCGTTACCCGTTGGGTGAACGCGCTGGTCAGCGAACTGAACGACAAAGAGCAGCACGGCAGCCAGTGGAAGTTTGATGTCCACACCAATGCCGAGAAAAACCTGTTCGAGCCGATTGTTCGCGTGCGTACCCACGGCGTGGATACTGACTACCCGCTGGATCACGAGTTCATCACCGGTGGCGAATATCGTCGTATCTGCACTCTGGGCGAGAAACTGCGTGGTTTGCTGGAAGAAGATGCGTTTATCGAACGTGGTGAGCGTCGTCAGCCGGTAGCCAGCTTCGAGCAGGCGCTGGACTGGCTGGTGAAAGAGTCCCGTCGCGGCCTCTCCATCCAGCGTTATAAAGGTCTGGGCGAGATGAACCCGGAACAGCTGTGGGAAACCACTATGGACCCGGAAAGCCGTCGTATGCTGCGCGTTACCGTTAAGGATGCGATTGCCGCCGACCAGCTGTTCACCACGCTGATGGGCGACGCCGTTGAACCGCGTCGTGCATTTATCGAAGAGAACGCACTGAAAGCGGCGAATATCGATATTTAATGGCGTTAACAATGCGAGCGTGCCTGATGCGCTACGCTTATCAGGCCTACAAGACTCATGCAATATATTGAATTTTCATGATTTTGTAGGCCGGAGAAGGCGTTAACGCCGCATCCGGCAAGAAGCTATAAGAAAAGGGCGGAGATCATCTCCGCCCTTTTTATTCCTGTAATCCGCAATTATCATCCCGCAGAACTATACTTTTTGAGTCAACACGTAACGCTTTACAGGTGATTATCATGGGGCTTTTTGATGAAGTTGTAGGTGCCTTTTTGAAAGGCGATGCGGGGAAATATCAGGCGATTTTAAGTTGGGTCGAGGAGCAGGGCGGCGTTCAGGTACTGCTGGAAAAACTGCAAAGTGGCGGCTTAGGTGCCATTCTCACAACCTGGTTGAGTAATCAACAAAGCAATCAACCGGTGAGCGGCGAACAACTGGAATCGGCACTTGGCACAAATGCGGTGTCCGATCTTGGACAAAAACTCGGTGTTGATACCAGTGCTGCTTCCAACATGCTGGCGGAACAATTACCGAAGATTATTGATGCTCTATCGCCGCAGGGCGAAGTTTCGCCGCAAGCCAATAACGATCTGCTTTCCGCAGGCATGGAGTTGCTAAAAGGAAAACTTTTCAGCTAAGCAAAAGGGGGGCACGCAACGCGCGTTGCATCCCCCTTTTCCCTCGGGTGTTGTACTGATTTTTGAGCGCAATCGCGTTAGCATGGGTCAGGAATCAATCTACCTGGGGAACTCATGGCTATCAAACTCATTGCTATCGATATGGATGGCACCCTTCTGCTGCCCGATCACACCATTTCACCCGCTGTTAAAAATGCGATTGCCGCAGCTCGCGCCCGTGGCGTGAATGTTGTGCTAACGACGGGCCGCCCTTATGCAGGCGTTCACAACTACCTGAAAGAACTGCACATGGAACAGCCAGGCGACTACTGCATTACTTACAACGGCGCGTTGGTGCAGAAGGCCGCCGATGGCAGCACTGTGGCGCAAACAGCCCTGAGCTATGACGACTACCGTTTCCTGGAAAAACTCTCTCGCGAAGTCGGTTCCCATTTCCACGCGCTGGACCGCACCACGCTGTACACCGCTAACCGTGATATCAGCTATTACACGGTACATGAATCATTTGTGGCTACCATTCCGCTGGTATTCTGCGAAGCGGAAAAAATGGACCCCAATATACAGCTCCTGAAAGTGATGATGATTGATGAACCCGCCATCCTCGACCAGGCCATTGCGCGTATTCCGCAGGAAGTGAAAGAGAAATATACCGTGCTGAAAAGTGCGCCGTACTTCCTCGAAATCCTCGATAAACGCGTTAACAAAGGTACGGGTGTGAAATCATTGGCCGACGTGTTAGGTATTAAACCGGAAGAAATCATGGCGATTGGCGATCAGGAAAACGACATCGCAATGATTGAATATGCAGGTGTTGGTGTGGCAATGGATAACGCTATTCCTTCGGTGAAAGAAGTGGCGAACTTTGTCACCAAATCCAACCTTGAAGATGGCGTGGCATTTGCTATTGAGAAGTATGTGCTGAATTAATCAGTGGGCGGGCAAACAGCACGAACGCGTTTGCCCGCAGCGATTAACAATTTCTGGTCGTGCATAAAATCAGGAACTGGAGTGGTGACGTTACTATATCCAGCGTAAGAGTGACTGGCAGCAGAGCATTAGCGAGGCCGCGCGGAACTCCATCTGTTGTTTTGTACGCATAAAATCCCACCGTAAAGGGTTGGTGGAAAACCATCATATTTGAGTAATCTGCTTTTTTATTTTTCTGGTGGATAGAGCCTTTCAGGCTGTCCAGCATCCATGTACAACGCCGGGTATCACAAATAAAACCATATTGTGTCGCCAGTGCTTTATCTTCCTCACCGTTCCAGTCGTAATAGAGCGTAATAGCACCAGAAAAATTCTTATGACCGCTGCTTAAAATAAATTTCGCATTATCGGAAACGGTGATTCTTGCGCCATGAATTGCCGGATCGTTCAGCATTTTAACCACCTCATCGCCGCCGTTGGTCAACAGGTAGTCCAGCGATTCTCCTACAAAAACATAGCCTTTCGTACCATTACTACCCTCTGCCAGCGATAAACCCTTAATTGAGTCTGACCGCCATTGTTCGGCATGTGGAGGGCTTGCGGTATTGAAAAGCAGTCCTGCTGTTAGACATCCGGTCAACGCGAATGCCAAAGAACACAAACCGGCAGCCTTAAAAAATCCCTTAAAATTCCACTTCATAATTAATCCTTTAAACGAGTGGCTAAGCCGTTGAAAGCATACTCTTATTTCCCCCCTGTTTAGCGCCCGACATCCCTTTTCAGATTTCTGCCTGAGGCAGGACATTTTCTTATCTGTTGTTCTTTTTGTGATCTAAATTGTAGTACAACAATATTAACCTGTACTACATTACACACACGGCAAACGCGAATGTCATCACGCTGGTACTACAAAGTTGCCGCGTTATGCATCGATCGGGGTAAAGTAGAGAAGAACATACAGAGCACAAGGACTCTACATGACTCTCAATAAAACCGATCGCATCGTCATTACACTGGGTAAACAGATCGTTCACGGCAAATACGTGCCTGGCTCACCGCTTCCGGCCGAGGCGGAACTCTGTGAGGAGTTTGCAACCTCGCGCAACATCATCCGTGAAGTGTTCCGTTCGCTGATGGCGAAGCGGCTGATTGAAATGAAACGTTATCGCGGGGCGTTTGTGACAGCGCGTAACCAGTGGAATTACCTCGACACTGACGTACTGCAATGGGTGCTGGAAAACGACTACGACCCACGGCTTATCAGTGCAATGAGCGAAGTGCGAAATCTGGTGGAACCGGCGATTGCCCGCTGGGCGGCGGAGCGCGCGACCTCCAGCGATCTGGCGCAGATTGAGTCCGCGCTGAACGAGATGATTGCCAACAATCAGGATCGCGAGGCGTTTAACGAAGCGGATATTCGCTATCACGAGGCGGTGTTGCAGTCGGTGCATAACCCGGTGTTACAGCAACTTAGCATTGCGATCAGTTCGTTGCAGCGAGCGGTTTTTGAACGAACCTGGCGAGGGGATGAGGCTAACATGCCACAAACTCTCCTGGAACATAAAGTGTTATTCGATGCGATACGGCATCAGGACGGCGATGCGGCAGAGCAGGCGGCGCTTACCATGATCGCCAGCTCGACACGAAGGTTAAAGGAAATCACATGACAGTGTGCTATATCGCAATTGACTGGGGAATATCTCCATAATCCCCAGCGTGTGCCTCTCTCATGACGATAACCACAATGATATGCGTGGTGAAGAAACCCAATTGCACGGCGCGCAGGCACCGGGCAATCCGTAGAACGTACCACGTAGCAGGCAGCAGCATTTGTTAAGGCGTATCGAGAGGCAGTGCAATGAAAATCACCAAAATTACCACGTATCGTTTACCTCCCCGTTGGATGTTCCTGAAAATTGAAACCGATGAAGGCGTGGTCGGTTGGGGCGAGCCAGTGATTGAAGGCCGCGCGCGCACGGTTGAAGCGGCAGTTCACGAGCTGGGTGACTATTTGATTGGTCAGGATCCTTCGCGCATCAACGACTTATGGCAAGTGATGTATCGTGCCGGATTTTATCGTGGTGGTCCGATCCTGATGAGCGCCATTGCCGGGATTGACCAGGCGTTATGGGATATCAAAGGCAAAGTGCTGAATGCGCCAGTCTGGCAACTGATGGGCGGCTTGGTTCGCGACAAAATCAAAGCCTACAGTTGGGTCGGTGGCGATCGTCCGGCGGATGTTATCGACGGCATTAAAACTCTGCGTGACATTGGCTTCGATACCTTCAAGTTGAATGGTTGCGAAGAACTTGGGCTGATTGATAACTCCCGCGCGGTGGATGCGGCGGTCAACACCGTGGCACAAATTCGTGAAGCCTTTGGCAATCAGATTGAGTTTGGCCTTGATTTCCACGGTCGCGTCAGCGCGCCTATGGCGAAAGTGCTGATTAAAGAACTGGAGCCGTATCGCCCGCTGTTTATTGAAGAGCCGGTGCTGGCGGAACAAGCCGAATACTACCCGAAACTGGCGGCACAGACGCATATTCCACTGGCGGCGGGTGAGCGCATGTTCTCACGCTTCGATTTTAAACGCGTGCTGGAGGCGGGCGGTATTTCGATTCTGCAACCGGATCTCTCCCACGCAGGCGGTATTACCGAATGCTACAAAATTGCCGCAATGGCAGAAGCCTATGATGTGACCCTTGCGCCGCACTGTCCGCTCGGACCGATTGCACTGGCGGCTTGCCTGCATATCGACTTTGTTTCCTATAACGCCGTACTTCAGGAACAAAGTATGGGCATTCATTACAACAAAGGCGCGGAGTTACTCGACTTTGTGAAAAACAAAGAGGACTTCAGCATGGTCGGCGGCTTCTTTAAACCGCTAACGAAACCGGGCTTAGGCGTGGAAATCGACGAAGCTAAAGTTATTGAGTTCAGTAAAAATGCCCCGGACTGGCGTAATCCGCTCTGGCGTCATGAAGATAACAGCGTAGCAGAGTGGTAATTCCTGCCACGTAAGCCCCTCATCGGGCACTAAAACAGCAATACAAAAATATAACCCTCTGTAAATTACAGGGCATGGTGAGCGGCTTCGCTATGCCCAAAATCTGGAGACAGCTCGCTATGGATATTCCCGTTAATGCAGTAAAGCCGGGGCGTCGGCGTTATCTGACGCTGGTGATGATCTTTATTACGGTGGTCATTTGTTATGTTGACCGCGCTAACCTGGCCGTGGCTTCTGCCCATATTCAGGAAGAGTTCGGCATTACGAAAGCGCAAATGGGCTATGTATTTTCGGCCTTCGCTTGGCTTTATACCTTATGTCAGATCCCTGGCGGTTGGTTTTTAGATCGCGTAGGTTCTCGCGTGACTTATTTTATTGCGATATTTGGCTGGTCAGTGGCGACATTATTTCAGGGCTTTGCCACGGGCTTAATGTCATTAATTGGCCTGCGCGCGATAACCGGTATTTTCGAAGCGCCCGCTTTCCCGACCAATAACCGGATGGTGACCAGCTGGTTCCCGGAGCATGAACGTGCTTCCGCCGTTGGTTTTTATACTTCTGGTCAGTTTGTCGGTCTGGCGTTTCTGACTCCGCTGCTGATCTGGATCCAGGAGATGTTGAGCTGGCACTGGGTGTTCATTGTCACCGGTGGTATCGGCATTATCTGGTCGCTGATTTGGTTTAAGGTTTATCAGCCGCCGCGCCTGACCAAAGGTATCAGCAAAGCTGAACTGGATTACATTCGTGATGGCGGCGGTCTGGTGTATGGCGATGCGCCGGTGAAAAAAGAGGC
Organism: Escherichia sp. E14S1; assembly: GCF_004211995.1. Classification (NCBI taxonomy): domain Bacteria; kingdom Pseudomonadati; phylum Pseudomonadota; class Gammaproteobacteria; order Enterobacterales; family Enterobacteriaceae; genus Escherichia; species Escherichia sp. E14S1. The sequence continues at coordinate 189,154 of NZ_RHJQ01000006.1, read as the reverse complement.
GCGTCAGCCGTTAACAGCCAAAGACTGGAAACTGGTGTTCCATCGTAAACTGATCGGCGTCTATCTTGGGCAATTTGCGGTGGCTTCTACACTGTGGTTTTTCTTAACCTGGTTCCCGAACTATTTAACCCAGGAAAAAGGAATCACCGCGCTGAAAGCAGGCTTTATGACCACGGTGCCATTCCTCGCTGCGTTTGTCGGCGTCCTGCTCTCTGGCTGGGTCGCGGATCTGCTGGTACGTAAGGGCTTTTCACTGGGCTTTGCGCGTAAAACGCCGATTATCTGCGGCTTGCTGATCTCCACCTGCATTATGGGCGCTAACTACACCAACGATCCGATGATGATTATGTGCCTGATGGCGCTGGCATTCTTTGGCAACGGTTTTGCTTCGATTACCTGGTCGCTGGTCTCTTCTCTGGCACCGATGCGCCTGATTGGTTTAACCGGCGGCGTGTTTAACTTCGCCGGTGGTCTGGGCGGCATCACCGTTCCGCTGGTGGTGGGGTACCTGGCGCAGGGTTACGGTTTCGCACCTGCACTGGTTTATATTTCCACCGTCGCGTTGATTGGCGCGCTCTCTTACATCCTGCTGGTGGGCGATGTGAAGCGCGTTGGATAACCTTTCAACTGTGGAATATGCGCCACACCACTGCGCATAATCCACTGTCTTAAGGCCGGTGTGGTCAGGCATCGGCTTTTTACTATCTTGCCGTAGAGCTTTAAACGAAGTTTGCGGGTGGTGCGCCAGTAGGCGGCGTTGATCTTCTCTGGCTGCTTCAGCAACACCGAACACAGAATCTCTGCACTATCCAGCGCATAGCTAATCCCCTCCAGCGAGCTGGCGCTGATAAATCCCGCCGCTTCACCAATCAGAAAGGCGTTGTCCTTACCGCAGACAAAATCCTGCCAGCGTGAGGGAAACAGCACCGTGCATTTTTCGCTTTTCACCGCCTTACCAAACTGGAACTGAAAGGCGCTCATTTTCTCTTTCAGCGCCGTGAAACGTGTCTGACCGTCTTTCATCGGATAGGCACCGCCAAAGATAAAATAACCGTCTTTGCTGATACTCCATGAGTAACAGTCAGTTATCGCATTATCAAAGATGCAGGAGTAGAACGGCACCGGATGTTTCTCTGCGAACCATTGCTGGATAGCGACATATTTACGAATTTGATGGTCCGGGTAGAGATGTCGCCGCACCATCGAGTTGGCACCATCGGCACCGACCAGATAGCGGGCAGTAATATGCTGCTCCCAGCCGTCTGCACGAAAAATGACATGCCATTTGTCATCCTCACGCCAGATTTTCCGGCACAGGCTATCGTGATAAACCTCAACGCTGGCGGGGATCAGCGATTTCATCCACAAGTCGAAAGCGTGGCGATTAATATTGATATAGCTTCGCTGGTAGTTACGCGTGAGAGATGCGGCGACGTCGACGGTTTTGACGCTGAAAATCTGCGGATTAGCGATCACATCGACAGGAAGCGTCAGTCCATCGCGAATAAAAGATCGCTGCGCGTCCGGTGCCAGCAGACCGCCACAAGGTTTGCTGAAACCTTCAGTACCATGCTGGTGCTTTTTATCCAGCGCGATCACCTGCATTTTGCCTGCTAACTTTCGCGCCAACGCCGACCCTGCCGGGCCGAGGCCAATAATCGCCACGTCAAAATGTTCCATCTTTTCACTCACATTCATCACGATGGCAAAAGACTAATGTCTGAAAGTGAAGTCCTTGTGAAGTATGATGGCGGGAACCGTTTTGTATCAGGACCGCGCCATGAAACAGATAACCTTTGCTCCCCGTAATCACCTGCTCACCAATACCAATACCTGGACGCCCGACAGCCAGTGGCTGATATTTGACGTGCGTCCTTCTGGCGCGTCGTTTACCGGTGAAACCATTGAGCGTGTGAATATCCATACCGGCGAGGTCGAGGTTATCTACCGCGCGTCACAGGGCGCGCACGTCGGCGTGGTGACCGTTCATCCGAAGTCAGAGAAGTATATCTTCATCCACGGCCCTGAAAATCCTGATGAAACATGGCATTACGATTTCCATCACCGTCGCGGCGTGGTTGTTGAAGACGGCAAGGTGAGCAATATCGATGCAATGGATATTACCGCGCCGTATACGCCAGGAGCGCTGCGCGGCGGCAGTCATGTACATGTCTTTAGCCCAAACGGTGAAATGGTGAGTTTTACCTATAACGACCACGTGCTGCATGAACGCGATCCAGCGCTGGATTTGCGAAACGTCGGGGTGGCAGCGCCGTTTGGTCCGGTCAATGTGCAAAAACAGCATCCGCGTGAATACAGCGGTAACCACTGGTGCGTGCTGGTGAGTAAAACAACGCCCACGCCGCAGCCTGGCAGTGATGAAATCAATCGTGCTTATGAAGAAGGATGGGTAGGAAACCACGCTCTGGCGTTTATTGGCGATACGCTTTCGCAAAAGGGCGAGAAAGTGCCGGAGCTGTTTATTGTTGAATTGCCGCAAGATGAAATTGGCTGGAAAGCGGCAGGTGATGTGCCGTTAAGCGGAACGGAATCAACTCTGCCCGCGCCACCGCGTGGCGTCGTGCAGCGACGTTTAACCTTTACGCACCATCGTAATTACCCGGGGTTAGTCAACGTCCCGCGCCACTGGGTGCGGTGTAACCCACAAGGAACGCAAATCGCGTTTTTAATGCGTGATGATAACGGCATTGTGCAACTGTGGCTTATCTCGCCACAGGGCGGCGAACCGCGCCAGTTAACACATAACAAAACGGATATTCAGTCAGCATTCAACTGGCATCCATCGGGAGAATGGCTGGGCGTTGTGCTGGATAACCGTATTGCCTGCGTACACGCGCAAAGCGGCGAAGTTGAGTATTTAACCGAAAATCACGCCAACTCACCTTCAGCGGACGCGGTGGTCTTCTCGCCGGATGGTCAATGGCTGGCGTGGATGGAAGCCGGCCAGTTGTGGATAACCAAAACTGGCCGCTAAATCAGTTCACGGGCATTCTGGCTGGTGGAATGACGGCATTGATGGCTTGCGCGTCGGCTTCGCTTTTTTCCACGCGCGAGCGCACTGAACTGTCTTTGCGGAACGCATCCCATGGCAGAAGTAGCGTATCCATGACTGCGGTAAATGGCATATCGAGAATTGCCAGCGATTTGGTTCCCCAGTTTGTTGTGTCATCACCAATCATGGTGGCACTGGCGCGGGTGCCTGGATACGTTCCCTCCTTCCCCCCGGTATGGGACATTACGCTGGAGCATCCTCCGAGTAACGTCATTCCGCTGCATATCATGAGCGCTAACAACACATTTCTTATCATAATAAATTCATCTGTTGATCGTGGGTGTTGGCATGATGTGTTATAGCGATCCCTTGCTGAAAATAACATCATCATCATGTCGCACTGTGGCGGCTATCGCACTTTAACGTTTCGTGCTGCCCCCCAGTCTATGCAATAGACCACAAACTGCAAAAAAAAGTCCGTCGAAAAGACTTGAAAAGTGCATATCCAGACCCATTTTTATACCATAGCCAATGAGAACACGCCTGATGGGTGTTCTGGCTATCCGACCTGTCCATTGTGGAAGGTCTTACATTCTCGCTGATTTCAGGAGCTATTAATTATGCGTAACTTTGATTTATCCCCGCTTTACCGTTCTGCTATTGGATTTGACCGTTTGTTTAACCACTTAGAAAACAACCAGAGCCAGAGTAATGGCGGCTACCCACCGTACAATGTTGAACTGGTAGACGAAAACCATTACCGCATTGCTATCGCGGTGGCTGGCTTTGCCGAAAGTGAACTGGAAATTACCGCCCAGGACAATCTGCTGGTAGTGAAAGGTGCTCACGCCGACGAACAAAAAGAGCGCACCTATCTGTACCAGGGCATCGCTGAACGCAACTTTGAACGTAAATTCCAGTTAGCCGAGAACATTCATGTTCGTGGCGCTAACCTGGTGAACGGTCTGCTGTATATCGATCTCGAACGCGTGATTCCTGAAGCGAAAAAACCGCGCCGTATCGAAATCAACTAATTCTCTAAGGCCGCAGTGCGCGGCCTGACATTTGATGCTCGCCGTCAGGGAGCATATGCGAATCTTCGGATTTGCAGGTACTTACTCGCTTCTTAGAAGGAGAAATGACTATGCGTAACTTCGATTTATCCCCACTGATGCGTCAATGGATCGGTTTTGACAAACTGGCCAACGCACTGCAAAACGCCGGTGAAAGCCAGAGTTTCCCGCCGTACAACATTGAGAAAAGCGACGATAACCACTACCGCATTACCCTTGCGCTGGCAGGTTTTCGTCAGGAAGATTTAGATATTCAACTGGAAGGAACGCGCCTGAGCGTAAAAGGCACGCCGGAGCAGCCAAAAGAAGAGAAGAAATGGCTGCATCAAGGGCTTATGAATCAGCCGTTTAGCCTGAGCTTTACGCTGGCTGAAAATATGGAAGTCTCTGGCGCAACCTTCGTTAATGGTTTACTGCATATTGATTTAATTCGTAATGAGCCTGAACCCATCGCAGCGCAGCGTATCGCTATCAGCGAACGTCCCGCGTTAAATAGCTAATTAGCTATTCTCTTTGCCCCGCCAGTTTGGTGGGGCTTTTTTTGCCTGCAATCTTCAACAATGTTTTAATTTTCGCCAATTTAAGATGTTCCGGCACTTTCTTTACCGTGATAATGTGCGCCATAAGGCAAATCTGCTTCACCGATTCAGCCATAATCCGTAGCAATTAAAATGTTATTTCAAGAGAAATGGACGATGAGTGATATAGCATTAACGGTCAGTATTCTGGCTTTGGTGGCGGTCGTCGGGTTGTTTATCGGCAACGTCAAGTTTCGCGGTGTTGGATTGGGCATTGGCGGCGTGCTGTTCGGTGGGATCATCGTCGGCCATTTTGTTTCACAGGCGGGGATGACATTAAGCAGCGACATGCTGCATGTTATCCAGGAATTTGGTCTGATCCTGTTCGTTTATACTATCGGTATTCAGGTGGGGCCGGGCTTCTTTGCCTCGTTGCGTGTCTCCGGATTACGCCTCAATTTGTTTGCTGTTTTGGTTGTCATCCTCGGTGGTCTGGTCACCGCCATCCTGCATAAACTGTTCGATATTCCACTTCCCGTGGTACTGGGGATTTTCTCCGGCGCGGTCACCAATACACCAGCGCTGGGTGCAGGTCAGCAGATCTTACGCGACCTGGGGACACCGATGGAGATGGTCGATCAGATGGGGATGAGCTATGCGATGGCGTATCCATTTGGGATTTGCGGCATTTTGTTCACTATGTGGATGCTGCGGGTTATTTTCCGCGTCAATGTTGAGACTGAGGCGTTGCAACATGAGTCCACGCGGACTAACGGTAGCGTGCTGATCAGGACCATTAACATCCGTGTTGATAACCCTAACTTACATAATTTAGCGATTAAAGACGTACCGATTCTCAATGGCGATAAAGTTATCTGCTCGCGATTGAAACGAGAGGAAACCCTCAAAGTACCTTCTCCGGAAACCATTATTCAGTTGGGCGATTTGCTTCATCTGGTGGGGCAGCCTGCGGATTTACATAATGCGCAATTGGTGATTGGTCAGGAAGTGGATACCTCGCTGTCGACGAAAGGCACCGATCTGCGCGTCGAACGCGTGGTGGTCACCAATGAGAATGTGCTTGGTAAACGTATTCGCGACCTGCACTTTAAGGAGCGCTATGACGTCGTTATTTCGCGCCTGAACCGTGCTGGCGTTGAATTAGTTGCAAGTAGCGATATTAGCCTGCAATTTGGCGATATTCTCAACCTGGTTGGACGCCCGTCCGCGATTGATGCCGTTGCTAATGTATTAGGTAATGCGCAGCAAAAATTGCAACAGGTACAAATGTTACCGGTGTTTATTGGTATTGGGCTTGGCGTATTGTTGGGTTCCATTCCGGTGTTTGTGCCTGGATTCCCGGCTGCGTTGAAGTTGGGGCTGGCGGGTGGTCCGCTGATTATGGCGCTGATCCTCGGGCGTATCGGCAGCATTGGTAAGCTTTACTGGTTTATGCCGCCAAGTGCCAACCTGGCGCTGCGCGAACTGGGTATCGTACTGTTTCTCTCGGTAGTTGGCCTGAAATCCGGCGGCGATTTTATCCATACACTGGTGGATGGCGAAGGGTTAAGCTGGATAGGCTATGGCGCATTGATTACTGCAATTCCGTTGATCACGGCTGGCATTCTGGCGCGGATGTTAGTCAAAATGAATTATCTCACGATGTGCGGGATGCTCGCGGGTTCAATGACCGATCCTCCGGCACTGGCGTTTGCCAATAATCTTCATCCTACCAGTGGCGCGGCAGCGCTCTCTTACGCCACGGTGTATCCGTTAGTTATGTTCCTGCGCATTATTACACCACAGTTACTGGCGGTGCTTTTCTGGAGTATCGGCTAACGCTTTTCCGGGTGGAGTCGCCATAAATGGTTCTCCACCTGGCATTCACAATGCATTTCTGAACATTACCGCGTTGCTTAAACCAGTGAACCGCCGGTCAGGAAGGAAAAGATAAGGAATATCAGCAAAATGCTGCACACGATGCCGATACCAAAAAGCAAGGTATGGAAAGCCAGCGTCCCGCCGCCAAATACCAGTGCGCCTCGAATGCCCCAGCGATTTTCCTTACGCATACCGCCAACAAATGCGCAGAGTAGCGCGGCAATGGCCAGTGCGATACCGCCTTGATCGAGGATTTTATCGACATCAACCGTCTCTTTTTTCTCTACCGTAGTAATTTTTTCACCTTTTATTCCGGCGAGAAGACCTCTTTTAATTTCAGCCGTTTTGTCTGCCACGATGCTTTCCAGCGTTGGTGGTGGCGCGGCAAAAGGGCCGAATGAAAAGTGGATAATACCCATCAATAAAGCGATGGCACCGAACAGCATGCCCAGAGAACTGCTTTTATTTTGCGCTATGATACCCATCAGACCTCCTTGTAGTGGATGGCAAAAGCATATCAGGAAACGGGTGGACGAAATTCTTAAAAATAACCGCTATAGGCAGAGCGTTAGTGAAAGTGCAAAGGAGCAACAATGAAAATTTCCCGCCTTGGAGAAGCGCCTGATTACCGCTTTTCGTTGGCTAATGAACGTACATTTCTGGCATGGATCCGTACCGCGTTGGGATTTCTGGCGGCGGGCGTCGGGTTGGATCAACTTGCGCCAGACTTCGCCACGCCCGTCATTCGTGAGCTGCTGGCGTTATTGTTATGCCTGTTTTCCGGCGGGTTAGCGATGTATGGCTATCTGCGCTGGTTACGCAATGAAAAAGCGATGCGTCTGAAAGAGGACTTACCCTATACCAACAGCTTATTAATCATCAGCTTAATATTGATGATCGTAGCGGTAATAGTCATGGGCCTGGTGCTGTATGCCGGATAGTCGCAAAGCCAGACGCATTGCTGATCCCGGACTTCAGCCAGAACGGACATCGTTGGCGTGGTTTCGCACCATGCTGGGTTATGGCGCGCTGATGGCGCTGGCAATTAAACACAACTGGCATCAGGCCGGCGCGTTGTTCTGGATTTCTATTGGCATCCTCGCCATTGTGGCATTAATACTTTGGCGCTATACCCGTAATCGTAATTTAATGGATGTGACTAATAGTGATTTTTCTCAATTTAACGTAATCCGTGACAAATTTATGATCTCCCTCGCGGTGTTATCTCTTGCAATACTGTTTGCTGTAACGCATATACATCAACTAATCGTATTGATTGAGAGAGTCGCATGACAGGAAGTCAGGTTGTAAATGCTGAAGAGGACAGGCATAAACTGGTTGTAGAGTATAAAGATGCGCTACAACCTGCCGATTTTTATCAGAATTTCAAACAGCGGGGTCTTCGCTCCGTGCAACTTATTCCCCATATAGAATTTGATGACCGGGGCGAGCTGACAGCTTCTTCGGTGACAGCTGAACTGTGGGGGCAATTTTTAATCGCTCTGTTCGAGCGTTGGGTACGTGCAGATATTGGTCGTATATCAGTCGAACTTTTTGACGCTACGCTGCAAAAATGGTGCGGGAGCGAAAACGTACAACTTCGGCGGGAGTGTCAGGTGTGCGACTGGCGTCGCTTGTGCCGGCATTCCCAGGAGGATTGTCCTGGCAACGTGCTTTGTGTTGGCTATCAAGCTTTTTATTCCCACTCTGCGCCGCACATGCGGGTGATGCGTGACCTGATAAAGCAGCATCGTTCTCCTATGGAGTTGATGACGATGCTGCGGTGACGTGAGCTTAAACGGGCTGCCCCTGATGCGACATCCGCGTCGCCAGCGGTAGCCAGCACAGCACGATCAACAATCCCATTAAGGTCATCAACAACCCCAGGCTGCCCTGACCGGTTTGCGGCAGCATCGCGGAGAGCGACGCCAGCACGCCGGAACCAATGTTTTGCAGGCCGCCGACCAGCGCACCAGCCGTGCCAGCAAGGAAGGGGAATGGCTCCATTGCGCCGCTGGTTGCCAGCGGAAACAGCATCCCGGCACCGAAAAAGAACAGCGCGGCGGGAACGAGCAACGTCCAGACATTCATCACGCTAAACCAGCCGGGGATCCACATCATCATTCCTGCCAACAGGCAACAGATAACCGACTGCCACATTAACGTAGAGAAACGTTTATTCGGTCGACCAGCAAACCATGCGCCGAAGAATGCCGCTGGAATTGGCAGAATAAACAAAATACTGACTGTCATGCTGCTCAACCCTAACACTGCCCCCATCAACACACCGGAACAGGCTTCGAAAGCGGCAATCCCTGCCAGACCACCAATTAACATCAGCAAATAGCAGTTAAAGCTACCATTGCCAAAGAGTGTTTTATAACTGGTGAGCAGGCGCGTACGCGGCGCATCGACAGGGCGTGTTTCCGGCATCCAGCGCGCCATGCTGAACGTCACACTGGCACAAAGCACCAGTAAAAACAGATAACAGGCCCGCCAGCTCCACAGGGTATTCAGCAGGCCGCCAATGAGTGGTGCGAGCAACGGACTTACGAGAATCCCCATATTTAACATGCTATTAGCGTGACGAAGCTGTGTCCGTTCATATAAATCACGCGGCAATGTACGCGCCATTACGCCGCCGACCCCGGTCCCCATCCCCTGAATCGCACTGGCGGCAATTAACACCGTCAGGCTGGAAGTGGTGACTGCCACCAGTGTCGCCAACATAAAAATGGACATTCCGACGAGGATCACCGGGCGGCGTCCCACTCTGTCGGAAATTGGGCCATAAAATAGTTGTGAGATACCGTAGGTCAGCAGATAAGCGCCCATTACGCTCTGCACCGCCCCTTCACGGACGTTGAGATCTTGTGCCATATCGGCAATAGCAGGAATATAAATAGTTTGTGCCATCTGACCGACGGCCACGAGTAATACCAACATCAATAATAAATTGACGTTTCTATGCCTTTTCATTATCACGGACGCTTTTAAAAATATATTTAGAATAAGTTACTACGCATTCGAATAAATGCAGGAGAGGAATCTATCACATTGATAAATGTTAGCCAGATATATATACGGAATGATGAATAACAAAACGGCAGAAAATATAAACAACAGCGGCAATAAATGTTGCCGGAAGGGACTTTAGCTTAAATAAATACTGTAGGTCGGACAAGATGCGTCAGCATCGCATACGACACCAATCTGCCAGCAGAATATGAAAGGGGAGCGGTTTCCCGCTCCCCTTTAGTGCGGCTTGAATCTGAATCACTTCGGGTATTTCAGAACAGCATCAAGCAGTTGCAGTGCAGCAACAATGAGTTTGAAGATAAGAATGGCAATATCCACCAGGCTCATACGCGTCTCCTGTGGTTCAGGAGCACTGCCAGCTGACGTACCTTTCCGCTGCCTGTTGCCAGCTGTTGCGCACGCAGCTTCTTCAGAAGAAACGTTGTGCTTGTTGACATAACACAGTGTGCTCACGCGGGGTTAAGGCGCTGACGGCACCACCCGTTTCAGCCAGGACTTATTGCGCCGGGTAACGATGCGGCCCCGCATAACACATTGCGTACAGTGATATTATAGAATTATACTGTACAAATAAACAGTAAAAATTAGACAAAATCCAAACTGTGATCGATACTCAATTATGCGCTAAATAAGTCAAAATTCGTGCCGAAATTGCGCGTTCTACGCGGAACACGTATACTTTCAGTGTTGACATAACACAGTGTGCTTTGCGGTTACCAGCCGCGGGCGGCTGACAAAACCTCGCTCCGGCGGGGTTTTTTGTTACCTGCATTTCAGTACAAAACGTGATCAACCCCCCAATTATTCCTTGATGAAAAATTTTCCATTGTCTCCCCTGTAAAGCTGTGCTTGTATAAATATTGTTAAACACAAAACCAACAAGGTCCCCAATGACTACTTCCATGCTCAACGCAAAACTACTACCAACTGCGCCATCCGCCGCAGTGGTCGTCGTGCGTGTGGTGGTGGTCGTCGGCAATGCGCCGTAGGGACTGGAACAACACACGATTCCAAAACCCCGCCGGCGCAAACCGGGCGGGGTTTTTCGTTTAAACACCTCCCGGAAAGTCGGCCCAGAAGAAAAGGACTGGAGCATGGCAAGTTCGGGCAGCACAGCGACACGCAAGCGCTTTACCGGCGCAGAATTTATCGTTCATTTCCTGGAGCAGCAGGGCATTAACATTGTGACGGGCATTCCGGGCGGTTCGATTCTGCCTGTCTACGACGCCTTAAGCCAAAGCACACAAATTCGCCATATTCTGGCTCGCCATGAACAGGGCGCGGGGTTTATCGCTCAGGGAATGGCGCGCACTGACGGCAAACCGGCGGTCTGTATGGCCTGTAGCGGACCGGGCGCAACCAATCTGGTGACCGCCATTGCCGACGCGCGGCTGGACTCCATCCCGCTGATTTGCATCACCGGCCAGGTTCCCGCCTCGATGATTGGCACCGACGCCTTTCAGGAAGTGGACACCTACGGCATCTCTATCCCCATCACCAAACACAACTATCTGGTCAGGCATATCGAAGAACTCCCGCAGGTCATGAGCGATGCCTTCCGCATTGCGCAATCAGGCCGCCCTGGCCCGGTGTGGATAGACATTCCTAAGGATGTGCAAACGGCGGTTTTTGAAATTGAAGAACAGCCCGCGGCGGCAGAAAAAACCGCCGCGCCCGCCTTTAGCGAAGAAAGTATTCGTGACGCTGCGGCAATGATTAACGCCGCCAAACGCCCGGTGCTTTATCTGGGGGGCGGTGTCATTAACGCGCCCGCGCGGGTGCGTGAACTGGCTGAGAAAGCGCAGCTGCCCACCACCATGACCTTAATGGCGCTGGGCATGTTGCCAAAAGCACATCCGCTGTCGCTGGGCATGCTGGGGATGCACGGCGTGCGCAGCACCAACTATATCTTGCAGGAGGCGGACCTGCTGATTGTTCTCGGTGCGCGTTTTGATGACCGGGCAATTGGCAAAACGGAAGAGTTCTGCCCGAACGCCAAAATTATTCATGTGGATATCGACCGCGCGGAGCTGGGTAAAGTTAAGCAACCGCACGTGGCGATTCAGGCGGATGTTGATGATGTGCTGGCGCAGCTGATCCCGCAGGTGGAAGCCCAGCCGCGTGCAGAGTGGCACCAACTGGTGGCGGATTTACAGCGCGAGTTCCCGTGTCCTATCCCGAAAGCGTGCGATCCATTAACACATTACGGGCTGATTAATGCCGTTGCCGCCTGTGTCGATGACAACGCGATTATCACCACCGACGTGGGTCAGCATCAGATGTGGACGGCGCAGGCTTATCCGCTCAATCGACCACGTCAGTGGCTGACTTCTGGTGGGCTGGGAACGATGGGCTTCGGTTTACCCGCAGCGATAGGTGCGGCGCTGGCTAACCCAGATCGCAAAGTGTTGTGTTTCTCCGGCGACGGTAGCCTGATGATGAATATTCAGGAGATGGCGACCGCCAGTGAAAACCAGCTGGATGTCAAAATCATCCTGATGAATAACGAAGCACTGGGGCTGGTGCATCAGCAACAGAGTCTGTTCTACAAGCAGGGTGTTTTTGCGGCCACCTATCCGGGAAAAATCAATTTTATGCAAATCGCTGCCGGGTTCGGCCTCGAAACCTGTGATTTGAATAATGAAACCGATCCGCAGGCGGCATTACAGGAAATTATCAATCGCCCTGGTCCGGCGCTGATCCACGTACGCATTGATGCTGAAGAAAAAGTGTACCCAATGGTGCCGCCAGGCGCGGCAAATACTGAAATGGTGGGGGAATAAGCCATGCAAAACACAACTCATGACAACGTGATTCTGGAGCTCACCGTTCGCAACCATCCCGGTGTAATGACCCACGTTTGTGGGCTTTTTGCCCGTCGTGCTTTTAACGTCGAAGGCATTCTTTGTCTGCCGATTCAGAACAGCGACAAAAGCCACATCTGGCTACTGGTCAATGACGATCAGCGACTGGAACAAATGATAAGCCAGATAGACAAACTGGAGGATGTGGTGAAAGTGCAGCGTAATCAGTCTGACCCGACAATGTTTAACAAGATAGCCGTATTTTTTCAGTAACCGCTCAAGGCTTGAACAGTGGCGCGCTTATCGTTAAGGTAAGCGCGTTTTTTTTACCCGCCAGGACAAGACCATGATAACCGTTGCTCTTATAGACGATCACCTTATCGTCCGCTCCGGCTTTGCGCAGCTGCTGGGGCTGGAACCTGATTTGCAGGTAGTTGCCGAGTTTGGTTCCGGGCGTGAGGCGCTGACTGGCTTACCTGGGCGCGGTGTGCAGGTGTGTATTTGCGATATCTCAATGCCGGATATTTCTGGGCTGGAGCTGTTAAGCCAGCTACCGAAAGGTATGGCGACAATTATGCTCTCCGTTCACGACAGTCCGGCGCTGATTGAACAGGCGCTTAACGCGGGGGCGCGCGGCTTTCTCTCTAAACGCTGTAGCCCGGACGAGCTGATCGCTGCCGTGCATACGGTTGCAACTGGCGGCTGTTATCTGACGCCGGATATCGCGATTAAACTGGCATCGGGCCGTCAGGACCCGCTAACCAAACGCGAACGCCAGGTGGCAGAAAAACTGGCGCAAGGGATGGCGGTGAAAGAGATTGCCGCCGAACTGGGGTTGTCGCCAAAAACTGTGCATGTACATCGTGCCAATCTGATGGAAAAACTGGGCGTCAGCAACGACGTTGAACTGGCGCGGCGCATGTTTGATGGCTGGTGATGAAGACATTTTTCTCCCGCTTGAATACTGTAGTTTCCTGCTTTTTTATCTTCTCTGCCGCATGGTTTTGCCTGTGGAGTATCAGCCTGCACCTGGTTGTACGACCGGATCTGGCGGTATTGCTGTTTCCGTTCGGTCTGCGACTGGGGCTGATGTTGCAATGCCCGCGCAGATACTGGCTGGTGCTGATGGGCGCAGAATGGCTGCTGATTTACTGGCTGACGCAGGCGGTTGGGTTAACGCATGATCCGTTATTGATGATCGGTAGTTTGCTGACGTTACTTCCTGTGGCGTTGATTTCCCGTTATCGCCATCAGCGCGACTGGCGCACGTTGCTGTTACAGGGCGCGGCACTGACGGCGGCGGCGTTATTACAGTCATCACCCTGGCTTTGGCATGGGTACGGAAACGAGCCCTGTAACGCCCTACTGATGACCTTAACCGGCGGCCTGACGCTGGCCCCCATTTGCCTGGTGTTCTGGCACTATCTGGCGAATAACACCTGGCTGCCGCTGGGGCCATCGCTGGTTTCCCAGCCGATCAACTGGCGTGGGCGGCATCTGGTCTGGTATTTGCTGTTGTTTGTTATCAGCCTGTGGTTGCAACTGGGGCTGCCGAACGAACTCTCGCGCTTTACCCCGTTTTGTCTGGCGCTGCCGATTATCGCCCTGGCCTGGCATTATGGCTGGCAAGGGGCGCTGATTGCGACGCTGATGAACGCCATCGCGCTGATCGCCAGTCAGACCTGGCGCGATCATCCGGTCGATTTATTGCTTTCGCTGCTGGTGCAAAGCCTCACTGGCCTGTTACTGGGCGCAGGCATCCAGCGGTTGCGTGAACTTAACCAGTCGCTGCAAAAGGAACTGGCGCGTAATCAACATCTTGCCGAGCGGTTGCTTGAAACCGAAGAGAGTGTGCGTCGCGACGTAGCGCGTGAACTGCACGATGATATCGGCCAGACCATCACTGCCATTCGTACTCAGGCTGGCATTGTCCAGCGGCTGGCGGCGGATAACGCCAGTGTGAAACAGAGCGGACAGCTCATCGAACAACTGTCGCTGGGCGTTTACGACGCGGTTCGCCGCTTGTTAGGGCGGTTACGTCCGCGCCAGTTGGATGATCTGACCCTGGAGCAGGCCATCCGTTCATTGATGCGGGAAATGGAGCTGGAAGGGCGCGGCATTGTCAGTCATCTCGAATGGCGGATAGATGAATCAGCGCTAAGTGAGAACCAGCGCGTAACCCTATTTCGTATCTGTCAGGAGGGGCTGAACAACATTGTGAAACATGCAGATGCCAGTGCGGTTATCCTGCAAGGCTGGCAGCAGGATGAGCGTTTAATGCTGGTGATTGAAGACGATGGTAGTGGTTTGCCGCCAGGTTCCGGACAGCAAGGTTTTGGCCTCACAGGAATGCGCGAGCGCGTAACGGCGCTGGGCGGCACCTTGACCATCTCCTGCCTGCACGGCACGCGTGTCAGTGTCTCTCTACCTCAACGTTATGTTTAAGGCTTGATGATGTTGCCGTTTCTGAAAGCACCTGCCGACGCACCGCTGATCAGCGATAAAAGTGAAATTGATGCTCGCTACCGCTACTGGCGTCGGCATATTTTGCTGACCATCTGGCTGGGCTATGCGCTGTTTTACTTCACGCGTAAAAGTTTTAACGCCGCCGTACCAGAAATCCTTGCCAACGGCGTGCTCAGCCGTAGCGATATCGGCCTGTTAGCAACGCTGTTTTACATTACCTACGGCGTATCGAAATTTGTCTCCGGCATTGTCAGTGACCGCTCTAATGCCCGCTATTTTATGGGGATTGGGCTTATCGCCACGGGCATCATCAACATTCTGTTTGGCTTCTCCACCTCGTTGTGGGCGTTTGCCGTGCTGTGGGTGCTGAACGCCTTTTTCCAGGGCTGGGGTTCGCCGGTTTGTGCGCGTCTGTTGACTGCCTGGTATTCTCGTACCGAGCGCGGCGGTTGGTGGGCGCTATGGAATACGGCGCATAACGTCGGCGGTGCGCTCATTCCCATTGTGATGGCAGCGAGCGCGCTGCATTACGGCTGGCGTGCCGGGATGATGATTGCCGGTTGTATGGCGATAGTCGTGGGGATTTTTCTTTGTTGGCGGCTGCGCGATCGCCCGCAGGCGTTAGGTTTACCGGCGGTCGGAGAATGGCGGCACGATGCGCTGGAAATCGCCCAACAACAAGAAGGGGCGGGGCTGACGCGTAAAGAGATCCTCACCAAATATGTGTTGTTGAATCCGTATATCTGGCTGCTTTCGTTCTGTTATGTGCTGGTCTATGTGGTTCGTGCGGCGATCAACGACTGGGGCAACCTGTATATGTCCGAGACGCTGGGCGTCGATCTGGTCACGGCGAATACGGCAGTAACGATGTTTGAACTGGGCGGGTTTATCGGTGCGCTGGTAGCCGGTTGGGGCTCGGACAAACTGTTTAACGGCAACCGTGGGCCGATGAATTTGATTTTTGCTGCGGGGATTTTGCTCTCCGTTGGCTCGCTGTGGTTGATGCCATTTGCCAGCTACGTGATGCAGGCAACCTGCTTCTTCACCATTGGTTTTTTTGTCTTTGGCCCGCAGATGTTAATTGGTATGGCGGCGGCAGAGTGTTCTCACAAAGAGGCGGCAGGTGCGGCGACGGGGTTTGTCGGCTTGTTTGCTTATCTGGGGGCGTCGCTTGCCGGTTGGCCGCTGGCGAAAGTGCTGGATACCTGGCACTGGAGTGGCTTTTTCGTGGTTATCGCCATTGCTGCCGGGGTTTCGGCACTGTTGTTACTGCCCTTTTTGAACGCCCAGGCACCACGCGAAGCGTGATGCATCTCACTTTTCTACCTCATATCCGGCAAAACTAAGAAATTTTCCTGGTTTTGCCTGGACGCTATCTCAAGCCTGATTTGCTGCAGGTTTTTACAATGCCATCATTCGTTAATTCTTTCCCAAAATAATTCAAGTTGCAGGAACGCGAGCA
The DNA here is from genome assembly GCF_004211995.1 of Escherichia sp. E14S1. Classification (NCBI taxonomy): domain Bacteria; kingdom Pseudomonadati; phylum Pseudomonadota; class Gammaproteobacteria; order Enterobacterales; family Enterobacteriaceae; genus Escherichia; species Escherichia sp. E14S1. The sequence continues at coordinate 172,898 of NZ_RHJQ01000006.1, read as the reverse complement.
GCTAAGGCACCTGCGGCCTGAAGTATGAAGGGAAATCAGGAGTAACCCATGCTGGCTTTCTTAAACCAGGTTCGCAAGCCGACCCTGGATCTTCCGCTCGAAGTGCGGCGCAAAATGTGGTTCAAACCGTTCATGCAATCCTATCTGGTGGTCTTTATTGGCTACCTGACGATGTACCTGATTCGCAAGAACTTTAACATCGCACAGAACGACATGATCTCGACCTACGGGTTGAGCATGACGCAGCTGGGGATGATTGGCCTGGGCTTCTCCATCACTTACGGCGTGGGTAAAACGCTGGTTTCCTACTACGCCGACGGCAAAAATACCAAACAATTCCTGCCGTTCATGCTGATCCTGTCCGCTATTTGTATGCTGGGCTTCAGCGCCAGCATGGGCAGCGGCTCGGTTAGCCTGTTCCTGATGATTGCCTTCTACGCCTTAAGCGGTTTTTTCCAGAGCACCGGCGGTTCATGCAGTTACTCCACGATTACCAAATGGACGCCGCGTCGTAAGCGCGGGACCTTCCTCGGTTTCTGGAACATTTCCCACAACCTCGGCGGCGCGGGGGCGGCGGGTGTGGCGCTATTCGGCGCAAATTACCTGTTCGACGGTCACGTGATCGGCATGTTTATCTTCCCGTCGATTATCGCGTTGATTGTCGGTTTTATCGGTCTGCGTTACGGCAGCGACTCCCCTGAAGCGTATGGTCTTGGCAAAGCTGAAGAACTATTCGGTGAAGAGATCAGCGAAGAGGACAAAGAGACGGAATCCACCGACATGACCAAGTGGCAGATCTTTGTCGAATATGTTTTGAAAAACAAAGTGATCTGGCTGCTGTGCTTTGCCAACATCTTCCTGTACGTGGTACGCATTGGTATCGACCAGTGGTCAACCGTGTACGCTTTTCAGGAGTTGAAACTCTCTAAATCGGTGGCGATTCAGGGCTTTACGCTGTTTGAAGCCGGTGCTCTGGTTGGCACGCTGCTGTGGGGCTGGCTCTCTGACCTGGCGAACGGGCGCCGTGGCCTGGTGGCGTGTGTTGCACTGGCGCTGATTATCGCCACGCTTGGTGTGTATCAACACGCCAGCAACCAATATATCTATCTGGCTTCTCTCTTTGCATTAGGTTTCCTGGTATTTGGTCCGCAACTGTTGATTGGCGTGGCGGCTGTTGGCTTCGTACCGAAAAAAGCGATCGGCGCTGCCGATGGAATTAAAGGCACTTTCGCCTACCTGATTGGTGACAGCTTTGCCAAATTAGGTCTGGGAATGATTGCCGATGGTACGCCAGTGTTCGGCCTCACCGGCTGGGCAGGCACCTTCGCTGCACTGGATATCGCCGCTATTGGCTGTATCTGCCTGATGGCGATAGTCGCGGTGATGGAAGAACGAAAAATCCGCCGCGAGAAAAAAATTCAGCAGTTGACAGTGGCATAAACGTAACTGGTGACTTTTGCCCGGCATGGCGCCGGGCTTTTTTTATTATTCCGTGACTTCCAGGGGGGTGAAGGCAAACTTCTCGCCATCAAACAGCCCCTGACTGGTCAGTTTCAATGCGGGGATCACCGGCAGGGAAAGAAACGCCATCTGAATAAACGGTTCATCGGGTAACGGACCACATTCACGGGCAGCGACTTTTAACGCGTCAATTTGCTCTGCCAGCGACTGCGCCGTGTCGGTACTCATCAGCCCGGCAATGGGCAACGGCAGATGACTCTGTACCTGGCCGTTACGGACCACGCACAGCCCGCCGCCATCCTGAATCACCTGATTGACCGCCAGCGCCATCTCTTCTGCGCTACGACCGATCACCACAATATTATGGCTGTCATGGCTGACTGTCGCCGCCAGCGCGCCTTCATTCAGGCCAAAGCCGCCGAGCAAACCACAGGCCGGAGCCAGACGTTGCCCGTAACGCTCAAGTACGGCAATAAAGCACACATCATCACGATCAAAACCATTTTCACTGTAGACGCTGGAGCGGGAGTGCGTGATCAGTTCGTTATGGATGACATCAATGACGCGATAGCGTTTTCCGGGGGTAAATTGCAGGGCAAAGTCGCTGGCGGAAACTGGCTGGCGGGCAATGGTATTGCCATATGGCGGGGCGGATTGTGCCAGTCTCGCCGACTCTTCTGCCTGCAAGGTTTGTGCGTCAATCGGTTCGCCTTTCACCAGTACCTGTTGCACAGTGACTTTACGGGCGTCACTTAACAGGACAATGTCGGCCTGCTTGCCGGGAGCCAGTAAACCGAGATGATTCAGACCAAAATGGCGCGCCGTCGACCAGCTGGCTACGCGATATGCCACATGCAACGGCACATTGTGTTGTTCAATCAGGCGGCGAATTAAGGCGTCGATATGCCCTTCGTGAGCGATTTCCCACGGGTTACGGTCATCAGTACAAAGCATGCATTGTGGGCTGTTAAATTCGTTGATCAACGGAGCCAGCGCGTTGAGATTGCGGGCAGCGGACCCTTCGCGGATCATCAACGACATGCCGAGTTGTAATTTTCGGCGTCCTTCTTCCAGCTGATAACTTTCGTGGCAGTTTTCAATACCCGCGGCAATATAGGCGTTAAGTTCTTTACCGCTTAGACCGGGGCAGTGACCATCCAGAGTCAGATGGCGAAAGGTGTCCAGTTTATCGAGCAGCGCATTTTGTCCGCTAATTACGCCAGGATAGTCCATCATCTCAGCAAGGCCGGTAACCTGCGGATGGTCGCGCCAGGCGAGCATCTGCTCGAGCGTAAAACTGGCACCATTAACATCGCAGCCTTCCAGAGCGGGTACGCAAGAGCTGACCTGCAAATACTGGTTTTGCTTTGCCTGTTCGGCACAGCGGGCAAACCAGGCAAATCCAGCTTCGCCCATCACGTTGACGATTTCATGAGGGTCGCAAATTACAGTTGTGAGGCCGCGTGGCAGGGTAGCTGTTTCAAAAGTGACCGGCGTCATCATGCTGGATTCAATATGCAGGTGAGCATCAATAAACCCCGGCACCGCCGTTGCGCCGCGGGCATCAATCCGCCGCAAAGCCTGAGCGTCGGCATATTCTTCGCCAACACCGGCAATGTAACGTCCTTTAATCACAATCGGGCCGGGAATTTCTCCGCCATTGATCAGATCCAGAATAGCGACATTATCAATAATATAATCGGCAACAGCGTCGCCACGGGAAACAGCCAGCAAATCCTGGTATTCAGCTCGACTAATGTGATGAAATTTATGGTTAATAGGATTATTCATATTTTTCTCATTTTGATTTTATCAATTTGATTATTATTTATCATAAAGAAACATCGCGTGATTATTAAAGAATATCCATTAATGTGCAATTGAAATGTGATAATTATCACTGAACCGTTGTTGTCATTTGTTTTACAAAAGCAAAGGATTAAATCTCCTCCAATGGACAAGAAAATGAATAATGATAATACCGATTACGTGAGTAATGAATCAGGGACGCTTTCTCGATTATTTAAACTGCCACAACATGGGACTACCGTCCGCACAGAATTGATTGCGGGGATGACCACTTTTTTAACTATGGTGTACATCGTTTTTGTTAACCCACAAATACTCGGTGCGGCACAAATGGACCCGAAAGTGGTGTTTGTCACCACTTGTTTGATTGCCGGTATCGGTAGTATTGCGATGGGGATATTTGCTAACTTGCCCGTGGCGCTGGCTCCGGCAATGGGGCTGAACGCCTTCTTTGCGTTCGTGGTTGTAGGGGCGATGGGCATCTCCTGGCAGACCGGAATGGGGGCGATATTCTGGGGGGCAATAGGGCTATTTTTGCTGACTCTGTTTCGTATCCGTTACTGGATGATCTCTAACATTCCGTTAAGTTTACGTATTGGTATCACCAGTGGTATCGGGCTATTTATTGCCTTAATGGGATTAAAAAATACCGGTGTTATTGTCGCCAATAAAGACACGCTGGTGATGATTGGTGATTTAAGTTCCCACGGCGTGTTGTTAGGTATTTTAGGGTTTTTTATTATAACCGTGTTGTCATCGCGTAATTTTCATGCGGCGGTGTTGGTTTCTATCGTCGTTACTTCCTGTTGTGGATTATTTTTCGGAGATGTTCATTTCAGCGGAATCTATTCTATTCCACCTGATATTAGCGGTGTTATTGGCGAGGTTGATTTGAGCGGGGCATTATCGCTTGAGCTTGCCGGTATCATTTTCTCCTTTATGTTGATCAACCTATTTGATTCATCAGGAACATTAATTGGTGTAACTGATAAAGCTGGCTTAATAGATAGTAACGGTAAATTCCCTAACATGAATAAGGCGCTATATGTTGATAGCGTGAGTTCGGTGGCTGGCGCGTTTATCGGAACTTCCTCTGTTACCGCCTATATTGAAAGTACTTCTGGCGTGGCGGTCGGCGGTCGCACGGGGCTGACTGCGGTTGTTGTTGGCGTTATGTTCCTGCTGGTTATGTTCTTCTCACCGCTGGTGGCGATGGTTCCACCTTACGCCACCGCCGGGGCGTTAATCTTTGTTGGCGTGTTGATGACCTCAAGTCTGGCGCGCGTTAACTGGGATGATTTTACCGAATCGGTACCTGCATTTATCACCACGGTGATGATGCCCTTTACTTTCTCGATCACTGAAGGGATTGCGCTCGGCTTTATGTCTTACTGCATCATGAAAGTGTGCACCGGGCGCTGGCGCGATCTGAATCTGTGTGTGGTGGTTGTAGCGGCATTGTTTGCGCTGAAAATCATCCTGGTGGATTAGTATCTGATAAGCGTTTCCAGATATCATGAGTGCCGGTTACGCAGGAGAACTCATGATCTGGATAATGCTCGCTACGCTGGTGGTGGTGTTTGTGGTTGGTTTTCGGGTGCTGACATCCGGGGCCAGAAAAGCGATTCGCCGCCTCAGCGATCGGCTGAATATTGATGTTGTACCCGTTGAGTCAATGGTCGATCAAATGGGAAAGTCAGCCGGTGACGAATTTTTACGTTATCTGCATCGCCCGGATGAGTCGCATCTGCAAAATGCCGCGCAGGTGTTGCTTATCTGGCAGGTTGTCATTGTCGATGGCAGCGAACAGAACCTGCTGCAATGGCATCGGATTTTACAAAAAGCCCGCCTTGCCGCGCCGATTACCGATGCTCAGGTCAGGCTGGCGCTGGGTTTTCTGCGCGAAATAGAGCCTGAAATGCAGGAGATTAATGCATTCCAGATGCGCTACAACGCGTTTTTTCAGCCTGCTGAGGGCGTTTACTGGCTGCATTAAAACCGCTTTGCCTGATGCGACGCTGGCGCGTCTTATCAGGCCTACAGACCGAGTACGGATAAGGCGTTCACGCCGCATCCGCTATCGGATCTGACAGTAGACGGACGCATTCTCTACGTTCTATTTACAGCAGCACCTCTAGCCCGTGTTTTTGCACAATACTAAGTAGTTTTAATGACATGCCGCTGGGGCGTTTAGCGCCACTTTCCCATTTTTGTACAGTTGAAACGCTGGTATTGAGATAGTGAGCGAAGACGGGTTGACTCACTTTTAATTTTTCCCGTAGTGCTTTTATCTCAACAGGTTGTAAGTCTGGTACGCTGGTCAGGCAGGCTTTGTCAAAAGTACGCATTGTTTCGGCAGAAATGGCATCAACGCTGGACAATCCAGCAGCCGCGCTGTGAATGGCCTCAAATGCAGGGCTTTTGAATTTAGTTTTTGCAGTCATAGCAGATCTCTGTCAGTTCTTTACTGTTAATCATTGCTGTCAGTTGGGCTTTCGTCAGGAAGGCATAATGCTTTGCGAGTTCACGAAATCCTGACAGTTCCTGACTACTGATGTTCGACATATCCTGTTTTGCATATAAAAACGTGTAAAACCAATTGCTACCCCCTTTCGCCAGAATAATCGCACGCTCACGATTTTGGTGAAGGCGCTTTTTAAAAACGCCACCACCAAGCGCATCAGCTTTACCCTGATCTGTTTCTAAAATGGCCCGGCATAACTCTTCATCTGTTATTGCATGAGACTTGGCTTCCCTTGCAAACCATTTGGTTTTAAACACACGCATATCGTTGATGTCCTGTTATTAAAGCATATCACTAAGTGCGATACTTTATCCCTTGTTTCCAACGAAATCGCGTCAATGCATATCACCTTGCCATATGATTTTTATTTCCTCGAGCAGCCTCGAATTTTTCCCACAACACTGTAAAAGTTGCAAAAACGTTAAATGTGTCACACATTTCAATGTTAAACTGATCGGCTTTTCCCCTGAAACATGCCACGGGTAACACCATGAGTGAATTTATTGCAGAAAACCGCGGCGCGGACGCCATTACCCGACCGAACTGGTCAGCCGTTTTCTCGGTGGCGTTTTGCGTCGCCTGTCTGATTATCGTTGAGTTTTTGCCCGTCAGTTTGTTGACGCCGATGGCGCACGATTTAGGCATTTCGGAAGGGGTTGCCGGGCAATCGGTGACCGTAACCGCTTTTGTGGCGATGTTTGCCAGTTTGTTTATTACCCAGACTATTCAGGCCACTGACCGCCGCTACGTTGTCATTCTGTTCGCTGTTTTGCTGACGCTTTCCTGCTTACTGGTTTCCTTTGCCAACTCATTCAGTCTGCTGTTAATCGGTCGCGCCTGTCTGGGGCTGGCACTGGGTGGATTCTGGGCGATGTCGGCGTCGCTGACCATGCGCCTGGTACCGCCCCGTACGGTGCCGAAGGCGCTGTCGGTGATCTTCGGCGCGGTGTCCATTGCGCTGGTAATTGCCGCGCCATTGGGCAGTTTTTTAGGCGAGCTTATCGGTTGGCGCAATGTCTTTAATGCGGCGGCGGTGATGGGCGTGCTGTGTATTATCTGGATTATCAAATCATTGCCTTCGCTGCCTGGCGAACCGTCACATCAGAAACAAAATACCTTTCGCCTGTTGCAGCGTCCGGGGGTGATGGCCGGGATGATCGCCATCTTTATGTCCTTCGCCGGACAGTTTGCTTTTTTCACTTATATTCGCCCAGTGTATATGAATCTGGCGGGATTCGGCGTTGATGGCTTAACGCTGGTGCTGTTGAGTTTTGGTATCGCCAGTTTTGTTGGTACATCGCTTTCGTCGTTTATTCTCAAACGTTCGGTGAAACTGGCCTTAGCGGGCGCACCGTTTGTGCTCGCCCTGAGCGCGCTGGTACTGACGCTGTGGGGAAGCGATAAAATTGTTGCTACCGGTGTGGCGATTATCTGGGGGCTGACCTTTGCTTTAATTCCCGTTGGCTGGTCAACGTGGATCACTCGCTCATTGGCCGATCAGGCAGAAAAGGCTGGGTCTATTCAGGTGGCCGTTATTCAGCTTGCCAATACCTGCGGTGCGGCAATCGGCGGTTATGCGTTGGATAACATTGGTCTGACTTCGCCGCTGATGTTGTCCGGCACATTGATGTTGCTGACTGCATTGTTGGTTACGGCAAAGGTGAAAATGAAGAAATCCTGATATCAGGTAAAGAAGCGTTGGTCAGTGGTTGTTGCCGTACTTACATATCCGGGCATTCTACCTTACCCAACGCTTCCCAATAATTGCTCTGATTATTACGTTCCATCGCCACGATGGCCTCGCGTATGTGTTGTTTATTGTTTTCATCTGACAACATTAACTTTTCCCACGCTTCATCTGACAACGATGCCTTTGGGGTGCAAATTTTCCGCAAATCCTCTAATACCGTATTTTTCTCTTTTGCGGACTGCAGTGAGCTAAAAGGCGACTCGGCGTATACGATGCCTGGCATAGCGAAAAAAGTGAAAATAAGCAGTAGCGTCGTTGGTTTCATGGATTCAACCTTTTACAAATGTGTATCGAATGAAGCATAAGTGTAGTTTGCTTTTATCGCTCTCATCATGCTGTACGAAACGCGCTTACGCGGTCAGTAAGAAGTGCCAGACCTTATATTCCACTTTTATTCCTTTTTATTCTTATCGATAGCGTTTCGTTTTTTAAACCGCAGCGACCTTACCGCTATAGTCAGGTAATCATTAATAAAAGGATAAAAAATGAAACTGACAACACATCATCTACGGACAGGGGCAGCATTATTTCTGGCGGGGATCCTGCTGGCAGGCTGCGACCAGCAAAACAGCGATGCAAAACACATTAAAGTTGGCGTCATTAACGGTGCCGAACAGGATGTGGCAGAAGTCGCTAAAAAAGTGGCCAAAGAGAAGTATGGTCTTGAAGTTGAATTGGTTGGATTTAGTGGTTCGTTGTTGCCGAACGATGCAACTAATCAGGGTGAACTGGATGCCAATGTCTTCCAGCATCGTCCTTTCCTTGAACAGGATAATCAGGCGCACGGTTACAACTGGTGGCGGTAGGAAATACCTTTGTCTTCCCCATGGCTGGCTATTCGAAAAAAATTAAAACAGTCGATCAGCTAAAAGAAGGAGCGACTGTAGCGATTCCGAATGATCCGACCAATCTGGGGCGTGCGCTGTTACTGTTGCAAAAAGAGAAACTTATTACCTTAAAAGAGGGGAAAGGTTTACTGCCAACGGCGTTGGATATTACTGAGAATCCACGCCATTTGCAGATAATGGAGCTGGAAGGGGCACAGTTGCCACGTGTACTGGACGACCCGAAAGTGGATGTAGCGATTATCAGCACCACTTACATCCAGCAAACAGGGCTTTCTCCGGTTAACGACAGCGTATTTATTGAAGATAAAAATTCACCATATGTGAACATTCTGGTGGCGCGGGAAGATAATAAGGATGCAGAAAACGTGAAGGAGTTTCTGCAATCTTATCAGTCACCAGAAGTTGCTAAAGCGGCAGAAACCCTCTTTAACGGTGGCGCGGTGCCTGGCTGGTAATGCTCAACCGCGCCGCGCCGGATGATTACATTTTTCTGGCGCGGCGGCGGGAATCCATTGAAATCAAGATCACCGATGACAGAATCAGCAGCGTTCCCAGCCAATCTGGTAATGTGAAGGTGATCCCCAGCAACAGCAAAGAGAGCAGCGCGCTACTTAATGGTTCTGCGCAACTCAAAATACTGGCTTTCGGCCCGCCAATTAACTGTGCACCTTTCAGATACAGACTAAAGGTCAGCGAAGTTCCAATTACCACCAGATAGAAAAAAGCCAGGATCAGGCTGCCATTAACCACGAAATTTGTTCCTTGCCCGGCATAAAAGGGCAGCAGGACCATCCCACCAATGAGCATACTCCAGCCGACGACGGGCAGCGTGCCGTAACGGGCAATGAGCGTTGAGGGGTATGTCGTATAGAATGCGGCAGCAAAGGCTGAAGCAACTCCCCAGAACAGCGCAGCAGGAGAGATCGACAACGATGTTGGATTACCGTGGGTGACCAGCAAAAATGTGCCTATCAGGGAGGTCAAAATCGCGGTAAATACCAGAATACCGGGGCGCGATTTTCGTACCAGTGAGAACCAGGCCACAATAATCGTTGGTGATAAAAATTGCAGCACCGTTGCTGTAGCTGCATTTGATTTTTCAATCGTCAGTAAGAATGTTAGCTGGACGGTCAGAGCGCCAACAATGGAAAAAATAAGCAGGCTGATGGCATCTTTATGATTCTTAATGATTGAGAAGACTTTATCGCCGTGGACAAAAGAGAGCGTCAGCAGAATAAATCCGGCAAATATCAGCCGCGTCATGGTCAGAAACTGCGATGACATCTGACTTTGTTCCATGATGTATTGCGCGCAAACGCCTGAACTTCCCCATAATACGGCGGCAATCAGAACGTTCATCATCCCCTTTCTGGTGGAACCCATTTTTCCCTCTGCATACTGTTTTGTCGTTTATGTATGCAGGCATGATAGCAAAAATGGTGAGAATGACCCCTTCAGGTAAACCATTCATTTGATGGGGCGAGCATTTATGAAACGAGTGAAATACTTGTTAAACCGTCAGGTTATGACGTTATCATTTTGTTCTGACAGCGTGCTACTGTTCGCTTTTTAAACGCGAAGAATGTTATGCAAATCCATAAAGTAGTAACCCCCGAGTTTGTGAAGAAGTTTGCCTGCGTCGGCCCCAACTGCCTGATTTCCTGCTGTCAGGGATGGAAGATACACATCGACAAGAAAACCCATCATACTTACCTCAACGAACAACACCCGAAAATTGCCCAGTTGGCGAAAGAGAATTTATTACGGGTGCGAAATGGTAAAAGCCGCTATTCGATAATCAAACTGGACGCGCAGGGTCAGTGTCCGTTTCTCGATGAAAATAAACTCTGCCTGGTCCATCGCGATCTGGGAGAAAAAGCACTTTCAGAAACCTGTTCTACTTATCCACGTAGCAAAAAACACTACGCGGATACAACTCGCCATTCGATGGTGCTCTCATGTCCAGAAGTAGCCCGACTGGTATTGTTTGATGCCGACAGCATGTTAGTGCACGAACAGGATGATCTGTTGGCGAAGGCGAAAAACACCTGCACCACCAGCCAGCCGGTTAATCAGATCCACCAGATTGTGCATCTCTTTGCCTGGCACCTTCTACAGGCGCCATCGTTGAACGTTGAAGAAAACCTGATGGCGCTGGCACAGTTTATGGTTTATCTGCAGCGCATTGAGTTCGATCTGCACAACCATTTTGCGCAGGCTGAACAGTACCATCAGGAGCTATTAAGCGAGCTGGCGGCAGGTATTAGCCTGATGAGTCAATCAACGCCTACGGAGTCGGTGGGATTGAAGGTGCGTGCGCTGACGGTATTGGGGTCGCTTGTCGCGAATAAGAGCAGCAGGGATCGTATTATTACTGACTTGCATCGTAAGATGGCGGTGTATTTAGACGTGGCAAACAGCCCGGATAAGCAGGCTCTGGCTGATAAGTTTGCTGTCCTGAATAAACAGTGGCAGCAGCTTTGCCAGGATTCTATTCTCAGTGCTCCGCATGTATTGCGCAATTTGCTGACCTACAAAATTTACCACAGTTATTTTCCGGGAGCTGATTTCTCAACGGCCATGCGTCAGGTTTACCATTTGATCCTCGACTATTTCTACATTAAGCATTTGTTGAGTCTGACATCGCTGGAAGCAACTCTGGATGAGGCAACGGTACTGAAAATTGTGGCGAGCCTTGCCGAGTCAACCTTGCATTCGTCAACGATTAACCAGCGAATGAATGAAGCGATCGACATGATCAATGCCGGGGACGATCTCTCCTGCCTGCTGTTGATTCGTTAAATTCGCCTGTCGGGGACTGGGTTAAACGTTTGTCTGGCATGTCGCTTCCGCTGTAATAAATATTAAGAACAACTTCGGTAAAGCAGGTTGAATCATGAACAGAAGAAATTATCTGCTTTAAACGGTATTACAAGGGATTGGTGAACGTCAGAAGAGGCATTTTGGCGGAAGATCACAGGAGTCGAACCTGCCCGGGACCGCTGGCGGCCCCAACTGGATTTGAAGTCCAGCCGCCTCACCGGAGACGACGATCTTCCGCGCCTCGATTGCTACATGGAGGCGGGGCGCATTATAGCTACTTCCTCGCCTTATCACATCCCCCATCACACTTTTTTCCGCTTCGTTTCGCCTTGCCATGATCCTCTTCACAGAAACTCTCGGCAAATCCATAAGTTACGCTTTGGCACAATCGCGCTCCCAGAAAAAAGAAACGTAAGTTGATAACAAAAAATAGCAATATCCGTATTCTTAAGGATGGTTTACGCCGTGCAATGAGCGGGAACGAACATGGTAATTGGATACTCTACTGTTTGTTATTTATTGAAAAAATGCCGGGTACGGCTGTGTCGTACCCGGTGAGATTGATTTTTACTGCACTGGCTCCGTTGACGTAACTTCGCCACTGGAAACGACGCCAGCATTCATGGTTTGGGTCACTTGCTGTTTTTCAGCGTTCACGGCATGGAGTTGCCCGTTAACCGTGGGTTTTAGTGGTGCATCGGCCTGAATATTGCCGCTTGCGGTAAGCTGAATATTGCCGTCGCCAGTAATCGGTAGCTCTGGCCATCCCCACTGTTGCAGGATATTCACCGGCACACCGCGTCCGTTCAGGCTGATATGAGTCTGGCGCTGCGGCGTTTGTGAAACACTGGCAGTGGCTTCCAGAATGCCTTTCTCGGTAAACGCGCTAAGTTCGTTGATATTCACCGTGCTGCTGTTGGCGGCCAGTGCCAGTGACGGACGGCGAACATCAACACGATTGAACGTCGCGGCGGCGGCATTCAGATTCGCTGTGCCACTCCAGACGCCCCATTGGTGATTGGCAACCAGTGTCAGATTCGCGCCATAGCCATCGAGCGCGGTGAGTTGCCACGGGAAGGCCGGGTCGATATCAATGATCAGGTTGCGGCTGGCGCTAAATCTCTTCAGTTGCAGACTGTTTAACCAGCCGGGTGTCGTTTCCATCCATAACTGTTGCCAGTTTTTGGGCAGGGTATATTCCAGCCCGACAATTGCCGCATCATCGAGGATCAGCGTTTTCCCGTCGCGTTGCCAGTTTCCTGACGTTCTCACCATGCCACCTTCCCAACGGCTGGTAAACTGGCGCAGCGCCACGCCCTGCGGGGAAAATTCTGCGTTCATAATCGGGTCAAACAAATGCAGCGAACCATAAATAAACTCGCTGGCATTCATCGACAGCTTTCCTTCCTGTGTCTGCCAGTCATCTTTACTGAAGGTCATGTTGCGTAAGCTGAGATCGAGATCGGTCACCGCCCAGTCCGGGCCTTGTAGGCGAGCATCTATCACTTCCAGGCGACCAATCTGTAACGAAGGCACAGAGCGCAATGGCGCAAAGAAATCAGTCAGCGATTTTTCGCTTTGCAGACGGATATCCGCCATGCGCAGGTTTTCCACCTGCCAGCTACCGTCGGCGTTACGCTGCGCGTTTCCGGTTAATGTACCGCGCGCGATATCGGCACCCAGATTGGTCAGCGTAACGCGATCGTTATCAATACTGCCTTCAACCAACACATTGGTGGCAGGAACATCATTGAGCGACAGGGAGCCAGCACTGAATTGAATCTGCGCTTTCGTTCCCAACACTTTACCGGCTTCTGGCGACCACGGAATGACGCCGCCATTTACCCGCTGAGCACTTAATTTCCACTCGCTATTTGGGCTATTAAATGCCATATCGCGCAGTTGCAGGCGATCGGCTTTGAACGGTAGCGGGGCGGTCTGGTCGGTGAGATTCAGTGTCCCGTTTTCCAGCAGAATGGTATCGACATGGCGCGGTTCGGTCAGTTGCCGACTACTCAATGCGATATCAACACTTTTTGCCACCAGGGTCGCGGGCTGTCCATCACGACCAAACGTGACGTTCTCCAGTATGATATGAGACGGCGCGGAAAAGCGGTGATCCATTGCCCCGAAGACCAAATGGTAGTCGCTATTTTCGGAAATCCATGCGCTGATATGCTCCGCACCCCAACGGGTTTGCAGAAGAAAATAGAGGCCAGTTATCACTACGAGTAGCGCGACGAAAATGTAGAGAAGCAGCTTCCCAATAAATTTCATAGTCTTCCATCCCGCGAAATACACATAAGGGAGTTATGCACGATTTACGCGCATTCCTCAAGGCGGGAATGGTGAAAGAGAGTCGCTGCGGCGGTAAAGAAACTTACCGCCGTTAAGTGAATTACGGTTTTTCCGGCGGGAAAATCAGGTTCAGCACAATGGCAGTAATACCGCCAGCGGCAATACCTGAAGAGAGCAGGTTTTTCAGCCAGTCAGGGGCAAATTGCAAAATCAGCGGCTGCTGAGAAACGCCCAGGCCGACGGCCAGCGACAGTGCAATAATCAGAATTGCCCGACGGTTCAACGGCTCGCGGGAAACGATGCGTACACCGGATGCGGCGATGGTGCCAAACATCACAAGCGTAGCGCCGCCCAGAACTGGCTCTGGGATGTGTTGCACGAAACCACTCACTGCCGGGAACAGGCCCAGCACGATCAACATCAGCGCCACCACAAAACCGACATAACGGCTGGCAACACCCGTTAACTGAATTACACCGTTGTTCTGTCCGAAGCAAGAGTTCGGGAAGGTGTTAAATACTGCCGAGACAAACGAGTTCAGGCCGTTTGCCAGCACGCCGCCTTTCAGACGTTTCATGTACAGCGGGCCGGAAACCGGCTGTTCGGAAACGTCAGAGGTCGCGGTGATATCGCCAATGGTTTCCAGTGAGGTGATCATAAAGACCAGCATCAGCGGCAGCAGTAGGCTCCATTCAATACCAAGACCGTAATAGAGCGGCGTTGGTACCATAATCAGTTCTTGCGTCATCGGTTCGTTGCTTTCTGGCAACATACCCATAAACCACGCCAGCGCATATCCGGCCGCCATCGCAATCACCAGCGAGGCCACGCGTAAGTAAGGGTTACGTTGGCGGTTAAGCAGGATGATTAAGGCTAAGACCACGCCCGCCAGCAGCAGGTTTTTCGGTGCGCCAAAGGTGTTGTCGCTCATCGCCGCATAGCCGCCACCAATGGACGTTAACCCAACCTGAATTAGCGACAGGCCGATAATCATCACCACGACGCCAGAAACCAGCGGCGTAATAATGCGGCGCGCCAGATGCAGTACGCGGGAGATCACCATCTCCGTGCAACTTGCCAACATCAGGGTACCAAACAGTGCCGCCATCATGGTGGGAACATCAGCACCACCGGTCTTCAGCGCCGTGCCGCCCATAATCAGCGGGGCAACGAAGTTGAAACTGGTCCCCTGAATCGACAACAACCCGGAACCTACCGGCCCCCAGGCTTTAATCTGAATAATCGATGCCACACCGGAGGCAAACAGCGACATACTAATAATGTGTTGTGTGTCCTGTGCCGGTAAACCTAGCGCCTGGCAGATGAGAAGCGCAGGGGTGATAACCGCGACAAACATCGCCAGCAGGTGCTGACAGGCGGCAAACAAGGTTTGAGGAAGCGGCGGACGATCCTCAAGACGGTAAATCAGTTCGCTGTTTTGAGCCTGCGCAACCGGTTGCGCATTTTCTGGCTCGAGGGTGGAAACAGACATCGAAAACAATCCCGTGGTAGCAAAGCGGGCATTTTAGCTGACCGAAAGGCAAAAGCAAACGTTTGCCAGCCATTCTTCTAAATATTTAAATGCGATAAATGCACTTTTTTATATAACTTTTGGTTGTTTTCTGCTTAAAATCCATGCCATTTTTCTATTTTCAGCTGAGAATTCGAACCAGGAAAGCATGACTCGATACTCGTCATATTTCGCCTTACTGCAAATGCGCGATGATGTATGACGAGTATGAAAGAGTGGTGCGGACACAAAGGAGTAACTATGTTTCATCTCGATACTTTAGCAACGCTTGTTGCCGCAACGCTAACGTTGCTGCTCGGGCGAAAGTTGGTCCATTCCGTCTCCTTTTTGAAGAAATACACCATACCTGAACCGGTTGCTGGAGGGCTGCTGGTGGCGCTGGCGCTGTTGGTACTGAAAAAAAGTATGGGCTGGGAAGTCAACTTTGATATGTCCCTGCGCGATCCGTTGATGCTGGCTTTCTTTGCCACCATCGGCTTGAACGCCAACATTGCCAGCTTACGTGCCGGTGGCCGTGTGGTGGGGATTTTCCTGATTGTGGTTGTTGGTCTGTTGGTGATGCAAAACGCCATCGGTATTGGTATGGCCAGTCTGTTAGGTCTTGATCCGCTGATGGGGCTGTTAGCAGGGTCTATTACGCTTTCTGGCGGTCATGGGACTGGCGCGGCGTGGAGTAAATTGTTTATTGAACGTTATGGCTTTACTAACGCGACTGAAGTAGCGATGGCCTGTGCGACGTTCGGTCTGGTGTTGGGCGGTCTGATTGGTGGCCCAGTGGCGCGTTATCTGGTGAAACACTCCACCACGCCGGACGGTATTCCGGATGACCAGGAAGTACCGACCGCGTTCGAAAAGCCTGATGTGGGGCGCATGATCACCTCGCTGGTGCTGATTGAAACTATTGCGCTGATTGCTATCTGTCTGACGGTAGGGAAAATCGTTGCGCAACTTTTGGCTGGCACTGCTTTTGAATTACCAACCTTCGTTTGTGTGCTGTTTGTAGGCGTGATTCTGAGCAACGGTCTGTCAATGATGGGCTTTTATCGCGTCTTTGAACGTGCGGTATCGGTGCTGGGTAACGTTAGCCTGTCGTTGTTCCTGGCGATGGCTCTGATGGGCCTGAAGCTGTGGGAACTGGCTTCGCTGGCGCTGCCGATGCTGGCGATTCTGGTGGTACAGACCATCTTCATGGCGTTGTATGCCATCTTCGTCACCTGGCGCATGATGGGCAAAAACTACGATGCGGCGGTGCTGGCTGCGGGTCACTGTGGCTTTGGTCTTGGCGCGACACCAACGGCAATCGCCAACATGCAGGCGATTACTGAACGCTTTGGCCCTTCACATATGGCCTTCCTGGTGGTGCCGATGGTCGGTGCGTTCTTTATCGATATCGTTAACGCCCTGGTGATTAAGCTGTATTTAATGTTGCCGATTTTTGCGGGTTAACCGATGAAGCGGCGGTAGAAGTGCCGCCGCAACAAAGACAAATGCCTGATACGCTTCGCTTATCAAGCCTGCGTATTGATTCACAATTTATTGAATTTGTAGGTTTTTGTAGGGCGGATAAGGCGTTCACGCCGCATCCGGCAGGAAGGTAGATCAACCTGAAACGGCGGTCTTCTCACCGCCGCCTTTTACGCATTCGAGTAACGTTCAGTCTCTGGCATCCAGCGTTCTATCAGGGCTTTTGCCTGCTGTGGGTAACGTTCGTGAATATGTCGCGCCAGGCGCTGAACTTCCGGGATCATCGCCTGGTCGCGCAGTAAATCTGCCACTTTAAATTCGGCATTACCCGTCTGACGTGTGCCTAACAGTTCACCCGGTCCGCGTATCTCCAAATCTTTCTGCGCAATCACAAAACCGTCGTTACTGTCACGCAGCACTTGCAGGCGGATTTGCGCCGTTTTGGAGAGCGGTGTTTTGTAGAGCAGGACACAGTGAGAAGCCACCGCGCCACGACCTACACGCCCGCGAAGCTGGTGTAACTGCGCCAGACCCAGACGCTCCGGGTTTTCGATAATCATCAGACTAGCGTTAGGCACATCAACGCCGACTTCAATAACAGTAGTGGCAACCAGCAGGTGTAGCTCACCTTGCTTAAACGATGCCATCACCGCCTGTTTCTCGGCTGGTTTCATCCGCCCGTGCACCAGACCGACATTCAACTCTGGTAGCGCCAGTTTCAACTCTTCCCACGTGGCTTCCGCCGCCTGCGCTTCCAGTAATTCCGATTCTTCAATCAACGTACAAACCCAGTACGCCTGACGGCCTTCCGTCATGCAGGCGTGGCGAACGCGGTCGATAATATCGTTACGGCGCGTATCAGGAATTGCCACTGTCGTCACTGGTGTGCGGCCTGGCGGCAGTTCATCAATGACCGAGGTGTCGAGATCGGCATACGCGGTCATTGCCAGCGTGCGGGGGATCGGCGTGGCGGTCATGATCAACTGATGTGGATGGAAGCCTTGCTGCTGGCCTTTCTCCCACAATGCCAGACGCTGATGCACGCCAAAGCGATGCTGTTCGTCGATAATCACCAGCGCCAGGCCGTTAAACTGCACCTGTTCCTGGAAAATGGCATGAGTGCCAACAATCATCTGCACCTGACCGCTGGCGATGGCTTCTTGCTGAGCCAGTCGCGCTTTACCTTTCTGCTTACCGGCGAGCCAGCCCACTTCGATACCGAGCGGTTCAAACCAGTTGCGGAAGTTATTGGCGTGCTGCTCGGCAAGTAACTCGGTTGGCGCCATCAATGCCACCTGTTTACCGTGAGCAATCGCACGCAGCGCGGCGAGGGCGGCAACCAGCGTTTTACCGGAGCCTACATCGCCTTGTACCAGGCGCATCATCGGTACATCGAGCGCCATATCGCGCTCAATCTCCGCCACTACGCGTGCCTGTGCGCCCGTTGGCTTGAACGGTAAGGCGGCGAGGAGTTTATTTTTCAGCGCGTCACTGGCGCTAAGCGGCTGGGCATGGAAACGTTGCGCTCCGGCGCGTAACGCCAGCATGCTAAGGTTGTGCGCCAGCAGTTCTTCCAGAATCAGACGACGTTGCGCCGGATGCTGCCCGGTTTCCAGATCGCTAAGTTGCAGCGTTGGCGGTGGGCGATGCAGAGTGCGCAACGCTTCCGGTAACGTCATCATTCCTTGTGACAGTTCCGGCGGCAGGAGTTCTTCAATGGCGCAGGTGTCGAGCAGATCCAACGCCTGATCGGTCAGTTTTCGAAGCGTCGCCTGCTTTACTCCTTCGGTGGTTGGGTAAACCGGCGTGAGCGTTTCCTGCAACTCTGGTGTACTGAGATCGCCCTGCACGCGGTATTCCGGGTGGATCATCTCCGCACCATATTT
Organism: Escherichia sp. E14S1; assembly: GCF_004211995.1. Lineage (NCBI taxonomy): Bacteria > Pseudomonadati > Pseudomonadota > Gammaproteobacteria > Enterobacterales > Enterobacteriaceae > Escherichia > Escherichia sp. E14S1. The sequence goes on along the minus strand of NZ_RHJQ01000006.1, from coordinate 154,504 downwards.
GCCGCGCTTTGCTTCGCCATAGGCCAGCACGCGGCGGCCCGTCGCCAGGCTATTTTTCATTGCTGCGTTGAAGTTGAAAAAGCGCATGGTGAGAATGCCGGAACCGTCGCTAATCTGGCAGGTCATCATTCGCCGACCGCCGAAGGAGATATTGCAGTTCAGCACTTCGCCTTCCACCGTGGCATAAACGCCCGGCAGTAGCTCACCGATGGGGTAGAGATGGGTGCGATCTTCATAGCGCAGGGGAAGGTGTAATAACAAGTCCTGCACGGTATGCAGATTGATTTTCGCCAGTTTGTTACTTTGCGCTGCGCCCACGCCCGTTAGGGAACTGAGCGGGACAGCATCTAACAGGCGACCTTTCATGGCGCTTACCCTGCGGCCTGCATAGTGGCCCACCAGTTGGCATCAGCTTCAATCTCGCCTTGCTGATTGACATGAGGGTAGGGCAGACCTTTGCGTTTCGCGACTTTCGCCAGCACCGGATAGCCGCCTTCAAACAACAGGCGTTGTTGCTCTGCTTCCGGCAACATACTGTTTTCACGCAGGTACATACCTGCGTTTTGCCGCTGGCGCTGGGCTTCGTAAAGAATGAGGGCTGAGGCAACGGAAACATTCAGCGACTGCACCATGCCGATCATCGGAATGATGATGTCCTGATCCGCCAGGGCTAATGCTTCCTGAGTGATGCCCGTTTTCTCCTGACCCATCAAAATACAGGTCGGGCGGGTGTAATCAATTTCGCGGAAATCGACAGCGTTATCAGAAAGATGGGTTGCCAGAATCTGCATGCCCTGGCCTTTCAGATGGGCGACGGCATCGCCAATGGTACGGTGCGTTTTCACCTGTACCCAACTGTTGCTGCCAGCCGCAGCCGAAGCCATAGTGCGCATCCGGCTGCCAGGCCAGACGGCGTGAACTTCATGTACGCCAACGGCATCTGCAGTACGAATAATCGCAGAAACGTTATGGGGTTTGTGGACCTGCTCCATGCAGACGGTCAGATCAGGCTGCCGCCTGGCGAGCATTTCGCAGATACGTGCATAACGTGTTGGGTTCATAAAACATTAATTTCGGTTTCGGGTGACTTTAATCACGTCTGGCATCACGCGGATTTTGCGCATGATATTCGCCAGATGCACACGGTCACGGGCGGTCAGACGAATAAAGGCGCTGTAGACGCGACCATCCTTTTCTTCTGTATTCAAACTTTGAATATTGGAGTTGGTCGTATTGATCGCTGCCGTCAGGTTAGCTAATGCGCCCTGATGATTGAACATCTCCACCTTGATTTCGGTGATGAACTCTTGCGCCGTCTCTTTATCCCATTCCACAGCCATAAATTTCTCTGGCTCTTTCTGGTAGCCACGGATGTTACGACAGGATTCATGGTGGATCACCAGACCTTTACCGGGGCTGACGTGAGCGATAATCGGGTCGCCAGGAATTGGGCGGCAGCATTTCGCAAAGGTGATCAGCACACCATCGGCACCTTTAATTGGCAGATGTCCGTGACTTTGGGTCGCCGGTGGAATGGAAGCGTCCCCATGTTGCAGATTCTTCGCGACCACCACGCTCATCGCGTTGCCAAGACCAATTTCCGCCAGCAGATCGTCAAGCGTAGCCAGCTTCATGCGGTCCAGTTCACGCTGAATATTTTCCTGCGGGATTTCATTGAGCTTACGGCTACCACCCAACGCATGGTTGAGCAGGCGGCGGCCCAGGCTTACAGAATCATCACGCTTGAGGTTTTTCAGCAACTGACGAATTTTGGCGCGCGCTTTCGAGCTGACGACAAAATTCAGCCATGCGGCATTCGGGCGAGCGCCAGGTGCGGTAATGATTTCAACGGTCTGGCCGCTGGAGAGCGGCTGCGACAGCGGGTAAGGCTGACGGTCGACGCGCGCGCCCACGCAGGCATGACCGATATCGGTATGCACCGCATAAGCGAAGTCGACGGGCGTTGCACCGGCAGGCAGTTCGACAATGCGCCCTTCCGGTGTGAAAACGTAAATCTCATCCGGGAAGAGATCGGATTTAACGCTCTCGATAAATTCAAACGAGCTACCGGCGCTCTGTTGCAGCTCCAGCAGGCTTTGCATCCAGCGCTGGGCGCGGATTTGTGCAGTCGTGCTGGTTTCGCCGTGCTCTTTATAAGCCCAGTGCGCGGCAACACCCATTTCCGCCATCTGATCCATATCTTCGGTACGGATCTGGACCTCAACCGGCACACCGTGCGGGCCAATCATCGAGGTGTGCAAAGACTGATAGCCGTTCGCTTTGGGAATGGCGATATAGTCTTTCACGCGACCCGGACGCGGCTTGTACAGGCTGTGCATCTGGCCGAGCACGCGATAACAGGTGTCGGAATCATTGACGATCACGCGGAAGGCGTAGATGTCCATGATCGAGTGAAAACGCTGCTCTTTGAGCACCATTTTGCAGTAGATCGAATAAAGATGCTTTTCGCGACCACTGACGCGGCACGGTATTCCCGCTTCCTGCAAACGCCCTTCGATTTCCGAGAGGATTTTTTGGATCATCTCTTTACGGTTGCCGCGCGCGGCTTTCACCACTTCTTTGATTACGCGATAACGGTTGGGATACAGCGCCTCAAAACCCAGCTCTTCGAGTTCGGTTTTAATGTGGTGGATACCTAAACGGTGCGCCAGCGGGCTGTAGATTTCGAGAGTTTCACGGGCGATGCGGCGACGTTTGTCCGGGCGAAGTGAGCCCAGCGTGCGCATGTTGTGGGTACGGTCTGCGAGTTTGATGAGAATGACGCGGATATCCTGCACCATCGCCATAATCATCTTGCGAAAGTTTTCGGCCTGCGCCTCTTTCTTATCGCGGAACTTGAGCTTATCAAGCTTTGATACTCCCTCTACCAGTTCGGCGACGCTTTTACCAAAAAGCTGTTCCATGTCCTGGTAGGTGGCGGGAGTATCTTCAATCACGTCATGCAGCAGCGCTGCCATTAGCGTTTCATAGTCGAGTTTCATCTCGGCCAGAATGCAGGCAACCGCGACCGGGTGCGTGATATAGGGTTCACCGCTTGAACGTGTTTGCCCCTCGTGAGCATCACGTGCAACGAGATACGCCTGCCGCAGACGTTTGATTTGGTCTTCCGGCAGGTAGTTTTGAATCAGTTGATTCAGGCTTTCAAACAGATACAAGGGCGACCCGCTTTGTGATTAACGACGACCTTCAGCAATAGCGGTAACGGCTTGTAATTCAGCGGCTTCCTGCTCTTGCTGTTCCTGGCGTTCGCGCACGTCGAGGATCTGGTTGTTGATCAGACCTTCTTCGATTTCGCGCAACGCGATTACTGTGGTTTTATCGTTTTCTTCCGGTACCAGCGGATCCTTTCCGCCTACCTGCATCTGACGAGCGCGACGCGCGGCGACCAGTACCAGGTCAAAACGGTTACCAATTTTCTCTACAGCGTCCTGAACAGTTACGCGTGCCATACTTAAAAAGCTCCACAGGTGAAGAAATGACTGGGCATGATACTGAAAGAAGGTTCAGTCTGCCAACAATTTGCTGATTAAAGCGTCATGACGCTGCTTTTGGCGGCTCATGCGCAAGCGTTCGGCGCGAATGATAGTCTTTAGATCACCCAGAGCGGTGTCGAAATCATCATTCACTATTAAATAATCATATTCGGCGTAATGGCTCATTTCTGCAACTGCTTGCGCCATACGCTTTGCAATGACCTCTTCGCTGTCCTGACCTCGACCCCGTAAACGACGGTCTAACTCAATTTTTGACGGCGGTAAAATAAAGATACTCCGCGCATGCGGCATTTTCTGGCGAATTTGCTGTGCGCCCTGCCAGTCAATATCCAGAAAAACATCCACGCCGCTCGCCAGTACTTGCTCAATGGCCTCGCGTGAAGTGCCATAGTAATTACCGAACACTTCCGCGTGCTCAAGGAATGCATCTCTGCTAATCATCTCTTTAAATTCATCATGATTAACAAAGAAGTAGTGTTCACCATGGACTTCACCCGGACGCGGTGCGCGCGTGGTGTGTGAAACAGAAACCTGAGTGTCGTACAACGGTTGGGTTTTTAATAAAGCCTGAATCAGACTGGATTTACCCGCGCCACTGGGGGCTGAAACAATATAAAGCGTGCCTTGAGCCATGAGTATCTTTCGTATGTGATTAGCGAAATAAAGCCTACATACGAGCTTATTATACACGGCGCGGCCATGTGACGTAGCCCTTGCTCACACTTTTTGCGCAAAGTTGTTGCGTTTTGCGTACCTGTTTCCGCAATTCCCGGTCATTTACTGCAACAAGAACGATTCTCTGGAAGCGTCATCTCACACTTTATTTTTGTCCCTCGGTTTTGCATTCATCTCGTTGTATATCTGGCCGCCTGACTACAGCGGAGGTGACGATGAAAGTATGGATTGCAGTGTTAATGAGTATTTTATGCTGGCAATCATCAGCGAAGGCGGTCTGTCCGGCCTGGTCGCCAGCCAGAGCGCATGAAGAAATCTCCCGCCTACAACAGCAAGTAAAACAGTGGGACGATGATTACTGGAAAAAAGGGAAAAGTGACGTGGAAGATGGGGTTTACGATCAGTTAAGCGCCCGCCTTGCACAGTGGCAACGCTGTTTTGGCGAAGAGACAACGGGTGACGCTATGCCGCCGCCGTTGAGTGGCACGGTTATCCATCCGGTTGCGCATACGGGGGTACGTAAGTTAGCGGATAAAAATGCGCTACGTCTGTGGATGCATGAGCACAGCGATCTTTGGGTACAGCCAAAAGTTGATGGCGTTGCGGTAACACTGGTCTACCGTGATGGAAAACTGATTAAAGCGATCAGTCGTGGCAATGGGCTTAAAGGTGAGGACTGGACGCAGAAAATACGCTTGGTTCCTTCTGTACCGCAATCTGTTAGCGGAGCTTTGGCCAACAGCACCCTGCAGGGTGAGATATTTCTCCAGCGTGAGGGGCATATCCAACAACAAATGGGAGGAATGAATGCCCGTTCAAAGGTCGCTGGCATTTTGATGCGCCAGGACAATAGCGACACGCTGCATTCACTGGGCGTGTTTATCTGGGCGTGGCCGGATGGACCACAGTTGATGGCCGAGCGATTACAGCAGCTTGCTACTGCGGGCTTTACTTTGACGCAGAAGTATACCCTTGCGGTGAAAAGCGCAGACGAGGTTGAGCGAGCACGTAATGAGTGGTGGAAAGCGAAATTGCCCTTCGTCACCGATGGCGTGGTGGTGCGAGCGGCTAAGGAAGCCGAATCCCGTCATTGGCTACCGGGTCAGGCGGACTGGCTGATAGCGTGGAAATATCAGCCTGTGGCCCAGGTTACTGAAGTAAACGCGATACAGTTTGCTGTCGGTAAGAGCGGAAAAATCTCTGTGGTGGCGTCACTCGCGCCTGTCATGCTGGATGATAAAAAAGTCCAGCGGGTGAACATTGGTTCCGTCAGACGTTGGCAGGAGTGGGACATTGCACCTGGCGATCAAATCCTTGTGAGTCTTGCCGGTCAGGGTATTCCACGCATTGATGAAGTGGTCTGGCGCGGTGCTGAACGCACAAAACCGACGCCGCCAGAAAACCGTTTTAACGCGTTGACCTGCTACTTTGCTTCTGATGTTTGTCAGGAACAATTCATATCGCGATTAGTTTGGCTGGGATCAAAACAGGTTTTGGGGCTGGAGGGCATCGGTGAATCTGGCTGGCGCTCGCTACATCAGACGCATCGCTTTGAGCATATTTTTTCCTGGCTTTCATTAACGCCAGAGCAATTGCAGCACACGCCGGGGATCGCGAAGAGTAAAGGTGAGCAGTTATGGCATCAGTTTAACCTGGCACGTCAGCAGCCTTTTACTCGCTGGGTGATGGCAATGGGAATACCGTTAACCCAAACGGCGCTTAATGCCAACGACTTCAGCTCCTGGGCGCAACTTTTGCAGAGAAGCGAACAGTATTGGCAGCAACTACCGGGGACAGGGCTGCGTCGTGCAAGTCAGGTTATGGAATGGAAGGATAATGCGCAAATCAAGATGCTGGGCAACTGGCTGGCTGCCCAGCAGATCACAGGTTTTGTGCCTTAGTGACCTTCGTGGCTGTAATAAAAAACCGGTAATCCCAGTTTAAGACGCAGCGCCAGCAAGCGAGCGAAAAAGCCGAATACCAGGGTGGAAATAATCACCACATCATGGTTGGAAACATAGTGTTGCAGCGCGATATACAGCACGGCGGAAGCAAAGGAAACCCCGGCGTACAGCTCTTTCTGGAATACCAGAGGGATGCGTTTACAGAACATATCGCGCAAAACGCCGCCAAACACGCCAGTCGTCACAGCCGCGACAACGGCAATGATCGGGCCGTGTCCCATATCCAGCGCGACCTGTGCGCCAATGATAGAAAAAACCACCAGTCCGAGTGCATCGAGCACCAGAAAGACTTTACGCAGGTAAGGCATCACGGGAGCAACGATAGTGGTGAACACGGCGGCGGTGGCGACGATAATCACATACTCCGGGTGTTTGACCCAGCCAAGCGGATAGTGGCCCAGCAGAATATCGCGCACTGACCCTCCGCCAATTGCGGTGGCGGTCGCAATGATAATTACGCCAAATGTATCCATGCGCCGCCGTCCGGCCGCCAGCGCCCCTGTCATGGCTTCGGCAGTAATGCCAACCAAATACAAAATGTGTAACAGCATGGTTTTCCCCCTAAAAATCTGCCTGGCAGGGTAGCGACTTGTGTGCATTGTCACGATTGAGATTTTTTAAGGAGAGAATGGATTGATAATTTGTAGTTATGTGAAATTGCTATTTTCTGTAGCAGGAATGCATTTTTCTGATTTTGTGATAAGTAAAATGCATTAGAAAAAGTATGGAGTAAATAAATATGAGGACGAAACTATATGCGTAGCGCCGCTGTAATTAACAACGGCCTACGGAGATATGTCGCTTACTCGATGTTCTGAATCTGCTCGCGCATTTGCTCGATCAACACTTTCAGCTCGATGGCGGAGTTTGTCACTTCGGCATTGATAGATTTCGACGCAAGAGTGTTCGACTCGCGGTTGAACTCCTGCATCATAAAGTCCAGACGACGGCCAACCGCTTCTTTTTTCTTCAGAATGTTGTACGTCTCTTTAACATGCGCTTCGAGGCGGTCCAGCTCTTCGGCAACGTCAATTCGTTGTGCCAGCAGAACCAACTCCTGCTCCAGACGGTTGTTTTCCAGTTGCACCTGGGCGTCTTCCAGCTTCGCTACCAGACGCTCACGCTGCCATTGCAGGATTTCCGGCATATGGGCGCGGACTTTGACCACTTCGGCGGTGACGCCTTCCAGACGCTGCTCGAGCAATGCTTTCAGCGCCTGACCTTCGGTTTCACGCGCGATGATAAAGTCGTCCAGGGTGCCATCCAACGCCGCAAGAATTTCAGCAGCAATGGCGTCGAGATCCTGCTCCTGAGCTGCCATCACGCCTGGCCAGCGTAGAATATCAACCGGGTTGATTTCCCCTTCGTCGCTCTGCATTTTTACCCAGTTCGCAGCAGTTACCAGCTGTTTAGCCAGTTTTTCGTTGAGGATCAGCTCACCTTGCGCGCTGACATCTGGCTCATAGCGCAGGGTACATTCCACTTTACCGCGCGTCAGGCGAGAACGAATACGCTCGCGAACGACAGGTTCAAGGCTACGGAACTGCTCCGGCAGACGAAAGTAAGTTTCCAGATAACGCTGGTTTACCGAGCGCATTTCCCAGGTTGCGCTCCCCCATTCACCCTTGATTTCACGCCGGGCGTAGGCGGTCATACTGCGGATCATAGACGTTCCTGTTTATAAAAGGAGAGGTGGAAGGATTATAGCCATCGATGCCTTGTCAGGATAGGAATAACCGCCGGAAGTCCGTATAATGCGCAGCCACATTTGTTTCAAGCCGGAGATTTCAATATGCGTCCAGCAGGCCGTAGCAATAATCAGGTGCGTCCCGTTACCCTGACTCGTAACTATACAAAACATGCAGAAGGCTCGGTGCTGGTCGAATTTGGCGATACCAAAGTGCTGTGTACCGCCTCTATTGAAGAAGGCGTGCCGCGCTTCCTGAAAGGTCAGGGCCAGGGCTGGATCACCGCAGAATACGGTATGCTGCCGCGTTCTACTCATACCCGTAATGCCCGTGAAGCGGCGAAGGGTAAACAGGGCGGCCGCACGATGGAAATCCAGCGTCTGATCGCCCGTGCATTGCGCGCCGCAGTAGATTTGAAAGCCCTCGGTGAGTTTACTATTACGCTGGATTGCGACGTACTTCAGGCCGATGGCGGCACCCGCACTGCTTCTATCACCGGTGCTTGTGTTGCACTAGCCGATGCCCTGAATAAACTGGTTGAAAATGGCAAGCTGAAAACCAATCCAATGAAAGGGATGGTAGCCGCGGTTTCTGTCGGTATTGTTAACGGCGAAGCGATTTGCGATCTGGAATACGTTGAAGACTCAGCGGCTGAAACGGACATGAACGTGGTGATGACCGAAGACGGGCGCATCATTGAAGTGCAGGGAACGGCAGAAGGTGAACCGTTCACCCACGAAGAGCTACTCACCTTGTTGGCCTTGGCTCGAGGGGGAATCGAATCCATTGTAGCGACGCAGAAGGCGGCGCTGGAAAACTGATTTTTAAGGCGACTGATGAGTCGCCTTTTTTTTGTCTGTAGAAAAGTAAGATGAGGAGCGAAGGCATGAAACCATATCAGCGCCAGTTTATTGAATTTGCGCTTAGCAAGCAGGTGTTAAAGTTTGGCGAGTTTACGTTGAAATCCGGGCGCAAAAGCCCCTATTTCTTCAACGCCGGGCTGTTTAATACCGGGCGCGACCTGGCACTGTTAGGCCGTTTTTACGCTGAAGCATTGGTGGATTCCGGCATTGAGTTCGATCTGCTGTTTGGCCCTGCTTACAAAGGGATCCCGATTGCCACCACAACCGCCGTGGCGCTGGCGGAGCATCATGACCTGGACCTGCCGTACTGCTTTAACCGCAAAGAAGCAAAAGATCACGGTGAAGGCGGCAATCTGGTTGGTAGCGCGTTACAAGGGCGTGTGATGCTGGTGGATGATGTGATCACCGCCGGGACGGCGATTCGCGAGTCGATGGAAATTATTCAGGCCAATGGCGCGACGCTTGCTGGCGTGCTGATTTCGCTCGATCGTCAGGAACGGGGTCGCGGCGAGATTTCGGCGATTCAGGAAGTTGAGTGTGATTACAACTGCAAGGTGATCTCTATCATCACCCTGAAAGACCTGATTGCCTACCTGGAAGAGAAGCCAGAAATGGCGGAACATCTGGCGGCGGTTAAGGCCTATCGCGAAGAGTTTGGCGTTTAAAAATATGCGCTGCGCAGGGTTTTTGCTGTGCGCAGCGTGATGCGTTTTAAGATATCGTGTTAATCTGCTTTCGCCAGCAGTGGCAATAGCGTTTCCGGCCTTTTGTCCGGGAGGGTCGGCGAGTCGCCGACTTAACGCCAGTAGTATGTCCATATACCCAAAGCCGCTTCATTGTACTTAAGTACGCTTCGCGTACGTCGCGCTGACGCGCTCAGTACAGTTACGCGCCTTAGGGATGGTTTGATGGTATTGCCGCTGTTGGCGCCTCTTTTGGCCGCTGTGATGTGGAGAGTGGAATGGATGCTACCCGGATAACCCTTCTGGCGCTCGATTTGTTCGGCTCGCCGGGCTGGAGTGCCGATAAAGAAATACAGCGGCTGTATGCGCTCAGTAATCATGTCGGACGCCATTACCGATGCATTATTCTTTCTAAGCGCCACGGTGGTCAGCGGATGCTGCTAGCCCCTGATTACTTGCTCAAAACCGTACAGCGCAACATTCTTAAGAACGTACTTTCACGATTTCCGCTTTCCCCTTTTGCTACCGCCTACCGGCCAGGTTGCCCAATCGTCAGCAACGCGCAGCCTCACTGCCAACAGTCGCAGATCCTGAAACTCGATATCGAAAACTTTTTCGATAGCATTAGCTGGTTACAGGTCTGGCGTGTGTTTAGCCAGGCTCAGTTGCCACGCAATGTGGTAACCATACTGACTTGGCTTTGTTGCTATAACGACGCGTTACCTCAGGGGGCGCCAACTTCGCCTGCCATTTCCAATCTTGTGATGCGCCGTTTTGATGAGTGCATTGGGGCATGGTGCCAGACACGAGGAATTATCTATACCCGCTACTGCGATGACATGACCTTTTCAGGTCACTTCAATGCCCGCCAGGTTAAAAATAAAGTGTGCGGATTGTTAGCGGAGCTGCTGGGCCTGAGCCTCAATCAACGCAAAAGCTGCCTGGTCGCGGCCTGTAAGCGCCAGCAGGTAACCGGGATTGTTGTTAATCACAAACCACAGCTTGCCCGTGAAGCGCGCCGGGCGCTGCGTCAGGAGGTGCATTTGTGCCAAAAATATGGCGTTATTTCGCATCTTAGTCATCGTGGTGAACTTGATCCTTCTTGCGATCTCCACGCACAGGCAACGGCGTATCTGTATGCTTTGCAGGGAAGAATAAACTGGTTATTGCAAATCAACCCTGAGGATGAGGCCTTTAAACAGGCGAGGGAAAGTGTAAAGCGAATGTTGGTGGCATGGTAAGAAAAGCGTCAGGCAGACGTTTCTGCCTGAACGTTTAGGGGAGAATTACTGCAACTGCGCAGCAATCAGTGGCCAGCGGGCGTCAAAATCATCCGTCGGGCGGTATTTAAACTCGCTGCGGACAAAGCGTGACAGCATACCTTCACAAAATGCCAGCAACTGGCTTGCCAGCAGCGTTTCATCGGTGGTGTAACCTTCACCCTCACGCATTCTCTTTTCACGCAATACCTGACGCAACTGCGCTTCAATACGCTCGAACAGTTGGTTGATGCGCCCTTGCAGGCGGTCTTGTTCAAACATCAGCGCATGCCCTGTAAGGATGCGGGTCAGGCCAGGATTACGCTCACCAAAACCGAGGAGCAACAACACAATCAGACGTAGGCGCGTTGTGGTGTCCTTCTCATCTTTCAGAATCAGATTGATGCGAGTAATCAGGCTATCTTCGATAAACTCAATCAGGCTATCGAACATGCGGGTTTTACTGGGGAAGTGGCGATACAGAGCCGCTTCGGAAACGCCGACGGAGGCGGCCAGTTTCGCTGTCGTGATACGTTGGCTTCCATCGCTGGATTCCAGCATCAGCGCCAGAGACTGAAGTATTTCTTCGCGACGGTTCCTTTTCGCAGTTTGTTTTTCTGCCATGTTACAAAATACCCCTGAAAATAAGCACTTGCCAGGCGGCACCCACGCTATGACCGCAAACGAAATGTTTGCGGCAATGTTATGACGTTATTCGGATGCGTATGTGTTACTGACGACCAGAGTGACCAAAGCCGCCTTCACCGCGGTCGGTGGCGTCAAAATCTTCCACCAGATTAAATTCGGCCTGTACCACCGGAACAAAAATCATCTGCGCGATACGTTCGCCTGGTTGAATGGTGAAGCTGTCCTGGCCACGGTTCCACACGGAAATCATCAACTGGCCCTGATAGTCAGAATCGATCAATCCTACCAGGTTGCCGAGCACGATACCGTGCTTATGTCCCAATCCGGAGCGCGGCAGCATCATCGCCGCCAGTGAAGGGTCGGCAATATGAATCGCCAACCCGGTAGGTACCAGGGTGGTGTCGCCCGGCGCCAGTTCTACGGCGTCGTCGAGACAGGCGCGCAGGTCAAGTCCGGCAGAACCAGAAGTGGCATAAGTCGGGAGCGGAAATTCCTTCCCAACGCGCGGGTCCAGAATCTTAACGTCGATTTTTTTCATCATAACGGGTCACGATCTCGTCGAGTAATAATTGGCCAAGGAGCTCTTTGCGCTCAAGCGGTAAGACTTTATCTCCGTCTTGCCAGAAAAGGTGTAATGCATTGCTGTCGCTGTTAAATCCTTGAGTTGGCCGGGAAACATCGTTCGCGCAGATCAGATCAAGGTTTTTACGAATACGTTTTTGCCGGGCGTATTCTTCCACATTATTTGTTTCGGCCGCAAATCCAACAACATAAGGCCTTTGGTCTTTTAGTGCGGCAACTCCAGCGACGATATCAGGGTTTTTGACCATTTTTATTGTTAATTCATCCCCCTGAGTCGCCTGCTTTTTGATTTTTTCACTGGCGACAGCGGCTGCGCGATAATCAGCCACGGCGGCACAACCGATAAAAATATTTTGCTGCTGTACAGAGGCCTTCACAGCGGCTTCCATCTCCAGTGCGGTCATCACATCCACACGTTTAACAAACGGCGGTGTCGGTAGCGAAACCGGTCCGGAAACCAGTGTAACGTTCGCTCCGCGACGGGCAGCGGCTGCGGCGATAGCAAAGCCCATCTTGCCGGAGCTGTGATTAGAGATATAACGCACGGGATCGAGCGGTTCACGCGTCGGGCCGGCGGTAATCATAATATTCAGATGTTTCAGGTCGTTGACGGGCGAAAAATGTGCGACAGCCATATCCACAATGGTTAATGGATCGAGCATTCGCCCAGGGCCGATATCACCACAGGCCTGACTGCCGCTATCTGGCCCCCAGATCAGTAAACCACGTGAGGCAAGTACCTCTAAATTATGTTGGGTAGCCGCAGCACGATACATCTGCTGGTTCATGGCTGGCAGTACGGCAACAGGCGCAGGCGTGGCCAGGCAAATCGTTGACACCAGATCATTCGCCATCCCGGCAGCTACGCGGGCAATCAAATCAGCGGTGGCTGGGGCGAGAATTACTAAATCAGCCCATTTACCCAGCTCAATATGACCCATAGCCGCCTCGGCTGCTGGATCCAGCAGACTATCGGAAACGGGATACCCAGAAACCGCCTGCAAGCTAAGTGGGGTGATAAAGGCTTTTGCCGCTTCGGTCATGGCTACGCGGACGTCTGCTCCGCGATCGCGCAAACGACGCACCAGCTCAGGGATTTTATAGGCAGCAATACCGCCGCTGACGCCGAGAACGATTTTTTTACCGGCCAGGCTCATGATGATTTTTCCTGTAGGGGGACACCAGAAGTTGGCGATTTTATCACAATACTTTTGTTGTCGTGCTTTCACCTGAGAATCACTTTGCGAGGCGCTTTCCAGGATTGAAAACTGGCCGTCGATTTAACCAAACGACTATGACAGGATGCGCCCTCCACAAAGGAGGTGAAGGTGAAAAGCAATGTAGAATTGTTGATGCCACGCGAAAAAATGCTGAAGTTGGGCATTGGCGCGTTAACGGATGTTGAACTGCTGGCGTTATTTCTGCGTACGGGTACGCGCGGTAAGGATGTGTTAACCCTGGCGAAAGAGATGCTGGAGAATTTTGGGTCGCTTTACGGCTTGTTATCCTCTGAATATGAACAATTTAGTGGCGTTCATGGAATTGGTGTGGCGAAATTCGCCCAGTTAAAGGGAGTTGCGGAACTGGCGCGGCGTTACTACAACGTGCGGATGCGCGAAGAAAGCCCGTTGCTCAGCCCAGAGATGACGAGGGAGTTTTTACAAAGCCAACTTACGGGAGAGGAACGAGAGATCTTTATGGTGATCTTTCTCGATTCCCAACACCGGGTCCTTACTCACAGCCGACTCTTTTCCGGCACGTTAAATTATGTGGAAGTCCATCCACGAGAAATTATTCGTGAAGCGATAAAAATAAACGCCTCGGCGCTGATCCTTGCCCATAATCACCCTTCTGGTTGTGCTGAACCCAGTAAAGCGGATAAACTCATTACCGAACGGATAATAAAAAGTTGTCAGTTCATGGATTTACGCGTGCTCGACCATATCGTGATTGGGCGTGGAGAATATGTTTCTTTTGCCGAACGCGGCTGGATTTAATCCGCTATGCGCGATCCTTCGGGATCTTTGTCTGTTCGGGACTTGAGCACATCGCCGAGTCAGCGTATACTACGCCACCTTTGAGAATCTCGGGTTTGGCATTTGGGCCTGGCAATCGAGAGTTCACATAGAACTGCGATGACCGGGCTGTAAAGCCTGACGAGGCGCCAATACCCCATACGAAGCTCGAGCTAATTTGATTTTTGGAGAATAGACATGTCCCGAGTCTGCCAAGTTACTGGCAAGCGTCCGGTGACCGGTAACAACCGTTCCCACGCACTGAACGCGACTAAACGCCGTTTCCTGCCGAACCTGCACTCTCACCGTTTCTGGGTTGAGAGCGAGAAGCGTTTTGTCACCCTGCGCGTATCTGCTAAAGGTATGCGTGTAATCGATAAAAAAGGCATCGATACAGTTCTGGCTGAACTGCGTGCCCGTGGCGAAAAGTACTAAGTACTTAGAGGAAATAAATCATGGCTAAAGGTATTCGTGAGAAAATCAAGCTGGTTTCTTCTGCTGGTACTGGTCACTTCTATACCACTACGAAGAACAAACGTACTAAGCCGGAAAAACTGGAACTGAAAAAATTCGATCCAGTTGTTCGCCAGCACGTGATCTACAAAGAAGCGAAAATCAAATAATTTTCGCTTTGATGTAACGAAAAACCTCGCTACGGCGGGGTTTTTTGTTATCTGCCTGCCCCCATATTGACTGCATCTGTTCATTCCTGGAGATGCTATGCCTGAATTACCCGAAGTTGAAACCAGCCGTCGCGGCATAGAACCGCATCTCGTTGGTGCAACCATTCTTCATGCGGTGGTGCGCAACGGACGCTTGCGCTGGCCGGTTTCGGAAGAAATCTACCGTTTAAGCGATCAACCAGTGCTAAGTGTACAGCGCCGTGCTAAATATCTGCTGCTGGAGCTGCCTGAGGGCTGGATTATCATTCATCTGGGCATGTCTGGCAGTTTGCGCATACTTACGGAAGACCTTCCCCCTGAAAAGCATGACCATGTTGATTTGGTGATGAGCAACGGTAAAGTGCTGCGCTACACCGATCCGCGCCGCTTTGGTGCCTGGCTGTGGACCAAAGAGCTGGAAGGGCACAACGTGCTGGTCCATCTTGGACCGGAGCCGCTTAGCGACGATTTCAACGGTGAGTACCTGCATCAGAAGTGCGCGAAGAAAAAGACGGCGATTAAGCCCTGGCTGATGGATAACAAACTGGTGGTAGGCGTAGGGAATATCTATGCCAGCGAATCTCTGTTTGCGGCGGGGATCCATCCGGATCGGCTGGCGTCATCACTGTCGCTGGCAGAGTGTGAATTGTTAGCTCGGGTGATTAAAGCGGTGTTGCTGCGTTCAATTGAGCAGGGCGGCACGACGCTGAAAGATTTTCTGCAAAGTGATGGTAAACCGGGCTATTTCGCGCAGGAATTGCAGGTTTACGGGCGAAAAGGTGAGCAGTGTCGGGTGTGCGGTACGCCGATTGTGGCGTCTAAACATGCGCAGCGGGCAACGTTTTATTGCAAGCACTGCCAGAAATAATTGATGCTTGCCGGATGGCATACCATCCGGCATAAACGCTACGCTAACTTCGCCATCAGCGCCTGATGGACATTCTCCGGCAGGAAATGGGTGACATCGCCCTGATGGCGCGCCACCTCTTTCACCAACGATGAAGATATAAACGACCACTCTTTCGACGGCATCAGAAACACACTTTCCAGTTCTGGCATTAAGTGGCGATTCATATGCGCCAGCTGCATTTCATATTCAAAATCTGCCACCGCACGCAGGCCACGAATCAGCACCGTAGCGTGTTGATTGCGGGCGAAGTTTGCCATCAAATCGCTAAATCCGACCACTTCAACGTTTCCCAGATGCGCAGTTGCCTGTTGTGCCAGCGCCACACGCTCTTCCAGAGTAAACATCGGTTTTTTACTGGGGCTGGCGGCAATCGCCAGAATAACGTGATCGAACATCTGCGTGGCGCGCGTCACGATATCGATATGACCATTGGTAATGGGATCGAAAGTACCCGGATAAATCGCCCGTTTTTGCATAACAACCTCAATGCGTTTTCGGTGGCAGGTAAGGTTCCAGCAGTTGAAGCAGACGCTGTAGCGCGCCCTGGTTTTGATACAGCACTTCAACGGCATGACGGCCATAGAAACTACGGTAATCGGCGTCGGTGAGTAAAGAGGAAACCTCTTTCGCCAGCGACGTGGCATCGGTGACGGTAATCAGCCCGCTTGCCTGCTCCAGCCGCGCGCAAATGTCTTTAAAGTTAAAGGTATGCGGCCCCATCAACACCGGGATAGCGTGTGCGGCGGCCTCCAGCGGATTATGCCCACCGCGTTCAACCAGTGAACCGCCAACAAACGCGAGATCGGCAATACCGTACAGCAACATCAGTTCGCCCATCGTATCGCCAACCACAACCTGCGTGCTGGTGGAGGGGACTTCCCCTGAGGAGCGTGTGATATAGCTTAGTCCAGCCTGGCGGACAAGGTTAATCGCATCCGGGAAGCGTTCCGGATGACGGGGTACCAGGATGAGCAATAAATTCGGGAACTGTTGTAACAGCGCCTGATGGGCGGCAATCACTACGCTCTCTTCGCCATCATGAGTGCTGGTGGCAATCCATACCGGACGATGCGGCGCCCACTGGCGGCGCAGTGTTACTGCTTTAGCGGCCAACTGTGGCGTCACTGAAATATCGAATTTCAGGCTACCGGTAACGGTCACCTGATTATTTTTTGCACCCAGTGTCACAAAGCGCGCAGCATCTTCTTCATTTTGCGCAGCAATCAGCGTAATACGGCGGAGCAAGCGACGAACAAATTTACCCAGTTTGGCGTAACCTGCGGCAGAGCGTGCAGAGAGTCGCGCATTAGCGATAACCAGTGGAATTTTACGTTTATGTAGCGCCGCAATCAGGTTAGGCCATAGTTCGGTTTCCATAATCAACACCAGTTTTGGGTCGACTTTATTCAGGAAACGGTTGAGCGCATCGGGCAGATCGTAAGGCAGATAGACGTGCTGAACATCTTTTCCAAAAGCCGATTGTACGCGCTCCGAACCAGTCGGCGTCATAGTCGTGACTGTGATTGGTAAATCAGGATAGCGATGACGCAGCGCGCGCACCAACGGGATTGCCGCCAGGGTTTCACCGACGGAGACGGAGTGCAGCATAATGCCGCCTGGTGTTAGCGGATGGCGGTAAAAACCGTAACGTTCACCCCAGCGTTTTCGATAGGCCGGAGCCTTACGTCCGCGCACCCAGAGCCGTATCCAGATTAGCGGCTGAATAAGGTAGAGAAGGGCGGTGTAAAGCAATTCGAGCATAATAAATAGCTGACTTATGGATGTGCTGGGGATTCTATGTATTTAACGGTGGCTTTACCATTACTTTTCCCGTTTTTGACTTAAATAGCTTCAGTTTGGTCTGATCTGCCGCTACATCTTCATTTTTTTTGTATTTTTATGCGAATCATTGAAACTCGGCCCCATTTTCAACTCTACATTGGCCGTACCGACATTATCGACATGCTATTTTTTATCTGTTTGATTTCTATGATTAAAACATATTTCGTGTATAAAAATCATTCGGGTCGGATTGCTGCGAAAGAAATGATACACTAGCACGTCAAGTAAGTGCGTTATCAGTATTCAGGTAGCTGTTGAGCCTGGGGCGGTAGCGTGCTTTTTTTCTGCTTAACTTAATCAGACAATCACACAAAAGAGTCGCTAGTGGAAAAGCCATTTCGAAAAATTCTGGTCATAAAGATGCGATATCATGGAGATATGTTATTAACTACTCCTGTCATCAGTACGCTCAAGCAGAATTATCCTGATGCAAAAATCGATATGCTGCTTTATCAGGATACCATCCCTATTTTGTCTGAAAACCCGGAAATTAATGCGCTCTACGGGATAAGCAATAAAGGTGCGGGAACATTCGATAAAATTAAAAATGTGCTTTCGTTGATAAAAACTCTGCGTGCGAATAATTATGACCTGGTCATTAATCTTACGGATCAGTGGATGGTGGCGCTGCTGGTACGTTTTTTACCCGCACGGATGAAAATATCGCAACTTTATGGTCATCGGCAGCATGGCATTTGGAAAAAAAGCTTCACACACTTAGCGCCAATACACGGCACACATATTGTTGAGCGTAATTTATCGGTCCTTGAGCCATTAGGTATTACCGATTTCTACACTGACACAACAATGAGTTACGCCGAAGATTGCTGGAAGAAGATGCGCCAGGAATTAGATGCCCTGGGCGTAAAAGATCATTATGTTGTCATCCAGCCGACAGCGCGTCAGATATTTAAGTGCTGGGATAACGATAAATTTTCTAAGGTTATCGATGCGCTGCAACAGCGAGGGTATCAGGTTGTCCTGACCTGTGGGCCTTCGGCAGATGATCTCGCTTGTGTAGATGAGATTGCACGAGGTTGCGAAACAAAACCCATTACTGGCCTTGCAGGTAAAACACGTTTTCCTGAACTAGGCGCGTTAATTGATCATGCAGTGCTTTTTATTGGTGTGGATTCTGCGCCGGGGCATATTGCGGCGGCGGTGAAGACGCCAGTTATTAGCCTCTTTGGGGCCACTGATCATGTATTCTGGCGCCCATGGACCGAGAATATTATTCAATTCTGGGCGGGGAATTATCAGAAAATGCCGACCCGGCATGAACTTGACCGCAACAAAAAATATCTTTCTGTTATTCCAGCGGAAGATGTGATCGCCGCTACGGAAAAGCTGTTGCCAGAAGATGCCCCATCAGCTGACAGGAATACACAATTATGATCGTGGCGTTTTGTTTATATAAATATTTTCCATTTGGTGGGCTTCAACGTGACTTTATGCGCATTGCATCAACAGTTGCCGCACGGGGCCACCATGTTCGAGTCTATACGCAGTCATGGGAAGGTGATTGCCCAAAAGCATTTGAGCTTATTCAGGTGCCAGTTAAGTCCCATACCAACCATGGACGCAATGCAGAATATTATGCCTGGGTACAAAATCATCTCAAAGAGCATCCCGCTGATCGCGTTGTTGGGTTTAATAAGATGCCAGGTCTGGATGTTTATTTTGCCGCTGATGTTTGTTACGCCGAGAAAGTTGCGCAAGAAAAAGGTTTTTTATATCGTTTAACATCACGATATCGCCATTATGCCGCATTTGAGCGAGCGACTTTCGAGCAGGGTAAATCGACGAAACTTATGATGCTGACCGATAAGCAAATCGCCGATTTCCAGAAGCATTATCAAACTGAATCTGAACGTTTTCAAATTCTTCCTCCCGGTATTTATCCGGACAGAAAATACAGCGAGCAAATCCCAAACAGTCGTGAAATTTATCGCCAGAAAAATGGCATAAAAGAGCAACAAAACTTATTACTGCAGGTTGGATCAGATTTTGGTCGTAAAGGTGTTGATCGCTCAATTGAAGCTTTGGCATCGTTACCGGAATCATTACGTCACAATACGCTTTTATTTGTTGTTGGTCAGGATAAACCGCGGAAATTTGAAGCGTTGGCAGAAAAACTCGGCGTGCGGAGCAATGTGCATTTCTTCTCCGGTCGCAATGATGTGTCAGAATTAATGGCAGCCGCTGATTTATTACTGCATCCCGCTTATCAGGAAGCCGCGGGTATCGTTCTTCTTGAAGCGATCACTGCTGGATTACCTGTTTTAACAACTGCAGTATGTGGGTATGCGCATTATATTGCAGATGCCAATTGTGGAACGGTCATTGCTGAACCTTTCTCCCAGGAACAATTAAATGAGGTTTTACGTAAAGCGTTAACTCAGTCTCCATTACGAATGGCCTGGGCGGAGAATGCTCGCCATTATGCCGATACTCAGGATTTGTATAGCCTGCCAGAGAAAGCCGCAGATATCATTACAGGTGGTTTAGATGGTTGAATTAAAAGAGCCGCTTGCCACACTTTGGCGTGGTAAAGATGTTTTTGCAGAAGTCAAAGAACTGAACGGCGAGGTCTTTCGTGAACTCGAGACGCGTCGCACATTACGCTTTGAGCTGTCCGGGAAAAGCTATTTTCTTAAATGGCACAAGGGGACGACATTAAAAGAGATTGTAAAAAATCTACTCTCATTACGGATGCCCGTTTTGGGCGCAGACAGAGAGTGGCACGCTATTCATCGCCTGAGTGATGTTGGCGTTGATACAATGAAGGGCATTGGGTTTGGTGAGAAAGGTTTAAACCCATTAACCCGTACATCATTTATTATTACCGAAGATCTCACTCCCACGATTAGCCTTGAAGATTATTGTGCTGATTGGGCAGTCAACCCGCCTGATATACGTGTAAAGCGTATGCTGATTACACGAGTGGCAACCATGGTGCGTAAAATGCACGCCGCAGGGATAAATCACCGTGACTGCTACATTTGCCACTTTTTACTTCATTTGCCATTTACTGGCCGGGAAGATGAATTAAAAATTTCGGTTATCGATCTGCATCGGGCACAGATACGTGCAAAAGTACCGCGTCGTTGGCGCGATAAAGACCTGATTGGTTTGTATTTCTCATCAATGAATATTGGGCTGACGCAGAGAGATATCTGGCGATTTATGAAGGTTTATTTTGGGATGCCTTTACGAAAGATATTATCTCTTGAACGGAATTTATTGAACATGGCAAGTGTTAAGGCCGAGCATATTAAAGAGCGAACACAACGCAAAGGATTATAAAAATATTTATCAGTATGTACTGGAACTAACTTCATTATGACTATTTATTTTATAAACTGGATTGCAGATTATGAATTAAGAATGATCCAGTACCTGAAAAAAAAGTACAAGATAAAAAATATAACAACACCAAAAAAATACAACTGGGTTAATAAGAAAATTTCGAAATTAGGGATGGATAATGCATGGCTGGGGCGATTATTCATCAAGCATTACCTCAATGATATCAGAAAAGATGACATAATTATCTTTAATGACAGTGTTATTAATAAAGGTATCAATAAACAAATATTAAAAAACATTAACTGTCATAAAGTTTTGCTTCTAAGAAATACTGTCAGCGAAGATTTTATTTTTGATAACACTAATTATTTTGATATTATCTATGATTTTGAGCATAGATTTATAGGGAATGAAAAGACCAAGGCAATAGAACAATTTTTTCCTATAGGAATGGATGAAATTAGAAATTATAGTTTATCTGACAAAAATAACAGTCAGCCAATATGTTTTTTTCTTGGTCGTGATAAAGGACGTCTTCAAATAATTAATGAATTAGCCGATAGATTAACAACACTAGGATGTAAGTTAGATTTTAATGTTGTCAAAGATAAAACATCATCTCCGACTTCAAAGTATTTGATTGAAGAACAAATACCGTATGAAGAGAATATTAGAAGAACATTAAATGCTAATATAATTGTTGATATAACTAAAGAAAACCAATCTGGCTGGACTCTTCGTATACTTGAGGCACTATTTTTCAATAAAAAATTAATTACTAATAATATAAATATACTTGGTTCAGAAATCTATAGTGAGTCTCGCTTTTTTATAATAGGTCATGATGATTGGGATAAGTTAGAGTATTTTATTAACTCATCTGTTAAACCAATGGATTATGATAGCTTATATAAATTCAGCCCTGATAAAATGATGTCAACAATTGTTTCTGATTTTATAGAAAAATAAAATCATTAAAACAGTGAGCTTTACTCAATTAATGAGAGTTTCAATGAAAATAGCATTTATCGGCGAAGCTGTTTCTGGATTTGGCGGCATGGAAACAGTCATTCGTGATGTTATTACTACATTCAGGAAACAACATATCCATAGTGAAATGTTTTTCTTTTGTCGTAATGATAAAATGGATAAGGGATGGCTGGACGGTATTAAGTACTCGTGTTCATTTTCCAATATTCGCTTAGGTTTTTTGCGTCGCGCGAAACATATTCATGCGTTAAGCAAATGGCTTCAGGATTATCAGCCAGATGTTGTTATTTGTATTGACGTGATCTCGTGTTTGTATGCGGCCAAAGCTCGTAAAAAATCGGGAGTTGATGTGCCAGTATTTTCATGGCCACATTTTTCTTTAGATCACAAAAAACATGCTGCATATATCACCTGTGCCGACTATCATTTAGCAATCAGCTCTGGCATTAAACAGCAAATGATTAATCGGGGTGTAGCAGAATCGACGATAAATGTTATTTTTAATCCAGTCGAAGCTAAAGACACAGTCAT
This sequence comes from Escherichia sp. E14S1, assembly GCF_004211995.1. Taxonomy (NCBI): domain Bacteria; kingdom Pseudomonadati; phylum Pseudomonadota; class Gammaproteobacteria; order Enterobacterales; family Enterobacteriaceae; genus Escherichia; species Escherichia sp. E14S1. Next base: position 132,368 of record NZ_RHJQ01000006.1, on the reverse strand, counting down.
TCCTGCGCCTGAGGAAGGCGAAACGGCAACGTTCATTTATGTTGGGCGTATGAAATTCGAGGGCCAGAAGCGGGTTAAAGATCTCCTTGATGGCTTATCACAAGCGCAAGGTAACTGGAAACTCCATGTATTGGGTGATGGTTCCGATTTCGAAAAATGCCAGGCTTATGGTAGAGAATTAAATATTGATGATCGAATTGTCTGGTATGGTTGGCAACAACATCCCTGGGAATTGGTCCAGCAAGATATTAAAAAAGTGAGTGCGTTATTGCTCACGTCATCTTTTGAAGGTTTCCCAATGACCCTACTTGAAGCCTTGTCATGGGGAATTCCTTGCATCAGCGCCGATTGTGTCTCCGGGCCTGCTGACATTATTCAACCTGATGTTAATGGTCATCTGTATCAATCGGGAGATATTGCTGGTTTTGTAACGCTTCTCAATAAATATATAGCAGGTGAAATTTATATCGAACATGAAACAATTCCTGCGTCGATCGATAAATTTTACCAATCGAAGTATTACGATAGATTACATAAGATAATTATTTCTGCTATTTCCCGGAGGAAATAATGCAGCAGGTGTTTTTCCAGGAAACTGAGTTTCTTAATTCAGTTATTGATTATAATCATAAAGTAGAAACAGAAAATCTTTGTCTGGATATCGCTTATGGGACTGACAGAAATTTTCTATTTGGTTGCGGAATTTCGATTGCTTCAATATTAAAGTATAATGAAGGAAGTCGATTGTGTTTCCATATTTTTACTGACTATTTTGGTGATGATGATCGTAAGTATTTTGATGCCCTGGCGCTGCAGTATAAAACCAGAATTAAAATATATCTGATTAATGCTGATCGACTCCGCTCATTGCCTAGCACTAAGAACTGGACTCATGCAATATATTTTCGCTTTGTTATTGCAGATTACTTTATTAATAAGACGTCTAAAGTCCTTTATCTGGATGCAGATATCATTTGTCAGGGGACTATTGAGCCACTAATTAATTTCTCATTTCCTGACAATAAAGTCGCAATGGTTGTTACAGAAGGGCAAGCTAAGTGGTGGGAAAAACGCGCCCATTCGTTAGGTGTTGCGGGAATTGCTAAAGGTTACTTTAACTCCGGTTTTTTATTGATTAATACTGACCAATGGGCGGCTCAGCAGGTTTCTGCACGAGCCATAGCAATGCTAAATGATCCAGAAATAGTCAAAAAAATAACACATCCTGATCAGGATGTATTAAATATGTTGCTGGCAGACAGACTTATTTTTGCTGATATAAAATATAACACCCAGTTTAGCTTAAACTATCAACTCAAAGAAAGTTTTACAAACCCAGTAACCAACGATACTATTTTTATCCACTATATCGGTCCAACCAAGCCCTGGCATGATTGGGCCTGGGATTATCCTGTATCACAAGCCTTTATGGAGGCAAAAAATGCTTCGCCATGGAAGAGCACGGCGTTGCTGAAACCGAACAATAGCAATCAATTAAGATATAGCGCAAAACATATGCTTAAAAAGCATAGATATCTAAAAGGATTTAGCAATTATCTTTTTTATTTTATTGAAAAGATAAAGCATTAAAACTGGGAAACTATAAAGTAATGATATAAGGGTAGCATTGTGGACTCATTTCCTGCCATAGAGATAGATAAAGTTAAAGCCTGGGATTATCGGCTAGTTAATATAAATACTTCTGAATGTTTAAATGTTGCCTATGGTGTCGATGCTAATTATCTTGATGGTGTAGGTGTTTCCATCACATCAATTGTCCTAAACAATCGACATATTAATCTTGATTTTTATATTATTGCTGACGTTTATAATGATGTTTTTTTTCAAAAAGTCGCAAAGCTTGCAGAGCAATACCAATTAAGAATCACGCTATATAGAATTAACACTGATAAGCTCCAGTGCTTGCCTTGTACACAGGTCTGGTCAAGAGCAATGTACTTCCGTTTATTTGCATTTCAATTATTGGGTTTAACGCTTGATCGTTTGCTTTATCTTGATGCAGATGTTGTTTGTAAAGGCGATATTAGCCAACTATTGCATCTGGATTTAAACGGAGCGGTCGCTGCTGTTGTTAAAGATGTTGAGCCAATGCAGGAAAAGGCGGTATCCAGGTTGTCTGATCCTGAATTACTTGGGCAGTACTTTAATTCCGGCGTCGTTTATTTAGATTTAAAAAAATGGGCTGACGCAAAACTAACAGAAAAAGCGTTGTCTATTCTTATGAGTAAAGATAATGTTTATAAATACCCTGATCAGGATGTTATGAATATCTTACTGAAAGGGATGACAATATTTTTGCCTCGTGAGTACAATACAATTTATACAATTAAAAGTGAATTAAAAGACAAAAAACATCAAAACTATAAAAAGCTGATTACAGAAAGCACTCTGCTTATTCATTATACAGGTGCAACTAAACCGTGGCACAAATGGGCAATTTATCCATCGGTAAAATACTATAAAATAGCTTTAGAAAATTCACCATGGAAAGATGACTCTCCACGAGATGCAAAATCAATTATTGAATTTAAAAAAAGATATAAACACCTTTTAGTGCAGCATAATTATATCTCAGGAATTATAGCAGGAGTCTGTTATCTTTGCCGAAAATATTACCGTAAATAACATTTAACTGGGTTATTATGATTCAGAAGAGCAAGATCAAAGACTTGGTTGTTTTTACCGATGAAAACAATTCAAAGTATCTCAATGTATTAAATGACTTCTTGTCTTATAATATAAATATCATCAAGGTTTTTCGTTCTATTGATGATACAAAAGTTATGCTTATTGATACCGATTACGGTAAATTGATTCTTAAGGTTTTTTCTCCGAAAGTTAAGCGTAACGAACGTTTCTTTAAGTCTCTGTTAAAAGGTGATTATTACGAACGCCTTTTTGAGCAAACCCAAAAAGTACGAAATGAAGGGTTAAATACACTCAATGACTTTTATTTATTGGCTGAACGCAAAACCTTACGATTTGTCCATACTTATATCATGATCATCGAGTATATTGATGGCATAGAGTTGTGTGATATGCCCGATATTGATGATGTGCTAAAAAATAAAATTCAGCAATCAATTAATTCCTTACATCAACATGGCATGGTTTCTGGCGACCCCCATCGTGGTAACTTCATTATAAAAAATGGTGAGGTTCGAATTATTGATCTCTCCGGAAAACGTGCTTCAGCGCAGCGTAAAGCGAAAGATCGTATTGACTTAGAGCGTCATTACGGTATTAAAAATGAGATTAAAGATCTAGGCTATTATCTTTTAGTATATCGTAAAAAAATGCGCAATTTTATGCGGCGTTTGAAAGGGAAACCAGCGCGCTAAAATAGAAATATCCAAAATTGCGTGTCTTCACCAGGACAGTTTTAAGCGGAGTTATTTATTTCACAGGTTTATCATGAAGAATATTAGATACATTGACAAAAAAGATGTTGAAAACCTGATTGAAAATAAAACATCTGATGATGTTATTATTTTTCTTTCTGGCCCTACATCGCAAAAAACACCTTTGTCTGTATTGCGAACAAAGGATATTATTGCTGTCAATGGTTCTGCGCAATATCTGTTAAGTAATAATATCGTTCCTTTTATATATGTACTTACAGATGTCCGCTTTTTACATCAGCGTCGTGATGATTTTTATAAATTTAGCCAGAGAAGTCTTTATACCATAGTAAACGTTGACGTTTATGAACACGCTTCCAAAGAAGATAAACTTTATATCCTCCAGAACTGCTTCGTATTACGATCCTTTTACCGCCGAGAAAAAGGCGGTTTTATAAAGAAGATTAAATTTAATATTTTGAGCCAGATTCACAAAGAACTGCTGATCTCTGTACCGTTGTCTAAAAAAGGTCGTCTGGTTGGATTTTGCAAGGACATTAGTCTTGGTTATTGCTCATGCCATACTATTGCCTTTGCTGCAATTCAAATAGCATATTCACTTAAGTATGCACGGATTATTTGTTCCGGTCTGGATTTAACGGGTAGCTGTTCGCGTTTCTATGATGAAAATAAGAATCCCATGCCCTCGGAATTAAGTAGGGATTTATTCAAAATCTTGCCATTTTTCCGTTTTATGCGTGATAATGTAAAAGATATTAATATTTATAGTTTATCAGATGATACGGCTATTTCTTACGATGTAATTCCATTTATTAAACTTCAAGATATCAGTACGGAAGAGGCAAAAGATAAGACAAGAAAAAAAATGCAATATAAAGCTTCAACTGATTCTTATGCTAATTAGTCATCCTGAAACTAAAATAATATGGTATAAAAATGCGTTTAGGAACTTTTCACAAAAAGAAAAGATTTTATATAAACAAAATCAAAATTAATTTCCTTTCTTTTTTATTTCGTAAGAAAATCAATAACCAAGTTACAGAACCAGCACAAATTAAATCATGCCTAATCATTCATGATAATAATAAACTCGGTGATCTAATTGTATTAAGTTCGATTTATCGTGAGCTTTATAGTAAAGGAGTTAAAATAACCATCCTCACAAATAGAAAGGGTGGGGAGTTTCTCTCTAATAATAAAAATATATTTGAGTTCTGTATCAAAGAATCGACGGGTTCCCTTAAAATGCTTACTCTATGTAAGCATCTGCGGGATTTACAGTTCGATATTGTATTAGATCCCTTTGAAACAATGCCCTCATTTAAGCATAGTTTAATATTATCAAGTTTAAAAGATTCTTACATTCTGGGGTTTGATCAATGGTATAAGCGTTACTATTCATTTTACCATCCCCACGATGAATGTTTAAAAGAACATATGAGTACACGAGCAACAGAAATACTGAAGCATATTTATGGTGAGGGTGAATTTTCCACCGACTACGACTTGCATTTACCTGTAGATGTTGAAAATAAAATAAAAGATTTTATTGGAAATACAAGAATAATCATCATTAACCCATTAGGTGCAAAAAAAATATGCCGACTTACGTTTGAGCAAATAAAAATCATATATCAAGAAGTGAAAGCACAGTTTGAAAATTATCGAGTGATATTTACCGGGTTACCGCAAGATTTATTGACAATACCAATACCTGAAATTGAAACACTACCATTTGACGAGTTTATTTATACTGTTGCGTTGACCCGGTATAGTGATTTTGTCATTTCTGTTGATACAGCTCTTGTTCATATCGCTGCGGCTTATCATAAACCAACGCTTGCATTTTATCCTAATTCACGTACTCCGGAATATCCCTCACATTTAATTTGGGCCCCGAATAATCATCAATCTATACAAATAGTATCTCCAACATTTACGATAAAAGATATCGATACTGAAACTTTAACTGATTCAGTAAAGAGATTAAGTTGCATAGATAAGAAGTGAGTTTTAACTCACTTCTTAAACTTGTCTATTCTTGATTAATAGTATTGTTACGATTATTAATAACGAGTAAGAGGACTATCGCGGATATAACGATAATTGGAATGCTGCGTGCCCATATGATCACATCACTGAGTCCGATCCCCACAATGCCGAGCGTTAATATCAACAAACCCAATGCGCGTTTTTTATATACTGTATAAAATAGTGAAAAATAGAGGAAAAGGGTGGAAAAAATCCCCATCAGACCTTTCAGTGACCCTGCTTCAATTATCTCATTATGTAGGTGTACGTTAGCAAAATCCAATGCCCCTCTTAGTCTATTGTTTTCTGCGACTAACAAATTCATACTTTCAGCGCGCGACTCTGCAGATCTAAATGAAAAGGGCGATTCTTTGAATAAATCAAAACCAATTTCGTACATTGCCAGTCTTGCACCTAAGGAAGTCACGCTATTAGCATTGGTATAACTGTTTAAATCATTTAATGCTTCGTTATAGCGATATTGAATTGGTTTATTAAATATAATTACAACACTGGCCAATATAGCAATTAGAAGAACAATAGCGGAAGTGAATTTTTTTGGGGATTTGTTGTAATATGTAATTAGTGCAACAGCACAAATTACAGGGAAAAGGAGTAGAGTTGCTCTGGTTTGTGTCAGTGCCAGAACATAAAGTACCGCGCAACTATTTAATAAAAATAAAAAAGGATGGTTTTTTTTAGTATAAAGAATTGCAACACCACTAACTATCCCTATTAGCATTGTTGAATATGCTGCTCCTGTTGCCGCTCCTATACCAAAAGAAATGCGGTCATATTCATGAATGCTATTAGTATAAATTGCATATGCAGCAATTATAAATGACAGGGAATATAAAATGTATAACACACTTTCTTTTTTTGTTTTTAGCTGGCTAGTTAGTGCTAAAAAAACAATAAAAGATCCAAATATAAATATTTTGGCAGTATTTAAATAACTGTGGTAAGTAGCACGAAATGGAGAGTTGTCTACTTTAAACACAGAATACCAAATTAAATCAAGCAATCCTATAAAAAATATAGAAAGTGGAAGGATAAGGTTTTTTATATTATAATTTCCTTGTCTGCCACGTAAAATTAGTGATAACAAGCAAACTATAGCAGTGATATTATATATCTTTATGCTGAAAGTGTTATCGATGAATGCAATTATCAATGAAAAAAAACATAATATATAAGTCATTATCTCTAGAATCACAGATGATTTCAGAGTGTAAGGTTTCCATGAGTGAAATTTAATGAAGGTTGGCATGTTTTACCTTTATAATGATGATAATTTTTCCAAAACTGCTTGACCGTTGAGATTAATTAAACTTTTCCCCGGTGCCATGCAAACTACCTGATTCTTCCCATAACCGCCAATTAATCCCGGGTCTGTCGGCCCATAAACTGTGATATTGGGTTTATCGAGTGCCGCAGTTAAATGGCTTAATCCTGTATCGACTGACACAACAAATTTAGCTCCAGCCAGCACACGGGCAACGCCTTCCAGAGTCATCTTCGGCAGTACGTCGACATAATCAAAGCCTTCCGCCAGCCTTTTTGCCCGCTCTTCTTCATGCGGCGCTCCCCACGGTAGTTTAATTCGAATCCCTGAACCTGCCAGTAAACCAATTAATTCTCGCCAGTGCTCTTCCGGCCAGTGTTTATCATCGCGGGTGGTCGCATGAAGGAATACAGCATACTCCCCAGCATCCGGTAGTGGATTTGTCAGGAAATGCTGCGCAATAGCATAATCGCCCTGGGCCTGCGGTTTGCTATACCCAAGGCTTTTTGCAAACAGTTCACGGGTACGTTCTACAGCATGCTGCTGTTTCGCAATATGATGTTTGCGATTGTAAAACAGGCTGGCTAAAGGCTCGCGAGCGGTTTGCCAGTCCATTCCATGTTTAACGCCATGTGCTAAACGTGTCACCAGCGCTGCGCTTTTTACCAGCCCCTGGGCGTCGATAATTGCGTCATAGTTTTCCGCTTGAAGGACTTCACGAAACGCTTTCCGTTCCGCTTTTATGGGGGCCGAGAACCAGGCTTTACGCCAGCGTCGTATCGCCACCGGAATAACCCGCTCAACGGCGGCGTGCCAGGACGGAATTTGCGCGAATCCCTCTTCCACCACCCAATCAAACTTAATCCCCGGGATTGCCTGCTGGGCATCGGTGAGTGCGGGCAGCGTATGGAGAACATCGCCCATCGACGATGTTTTAACGATCAGAACCCGCATCCGTCAGGCTTCCTCTTGTAACAATAGCGCGTTGAGTTCTTCCAACACGTGCTGGGGAGTAATGTCGATCAAGCTCTGATGATAACCCTCTGCAGCGTCACCTTTACGCACTTTGTGATAGCCGGTAATCAGGCGGATCACGCGCGCTTTGTGGGAAAGCGGCGGCGTAAAGTCCGGACTGCTCGGCCCATACAGAGCAACCAGTGGACGATTGAGCGCCGCAGCAACGTGCATCAGGCCAGAATCGTTAGTGACAATGGCTTTACAGGCGGCAATCAAAATGACTGCCTGCTCAAGCTGTGTTTCCCCCGCCAGGTTCCGACACCATGCCTGCTGCTCGGTATTCAAAGCGGCAAGAATCTCATTGCCCGCCTCATGATCTTTCGCAGAGCCAAACAGAACCACCTGATAACCTTCATCAATCAGCTGCTTTGCCAGCTCTGCATAGTGGTAGTGTGGCCAGCGTTTCGCCGGGCCAAACTCCGCACCCGGGCAAAAGCCAATCATCGGACGTTCTGATGAGAGCGAAAATTGGTTACAGGCATACGATTTTTCACCTTCGCTCACCTGCAATTGCGGCCATAACAACGGTTTTGGTAGATCTTGTGCGGTACGCATTACGCCTTTGTCATAGGCCAGCGCCACATAGCGTTCCACCATTAGTGGCCAGGCTTCTTTATCGAGCACACGTACATCGTTGAGTAAACCGTAGCGCATCTCGCCGCGCCAGCCGGTGCGATGAGGAATACCCGCGAAGAAAGGCACTAATGCGGATTTGAAGGAGTTGGGTAAGACGTAGGCGCGGTCGTAGCGCTTTTCACGCAGACTATGACCCAGTTTGCGGCGTTCACCGATTTCCAGCGCCCCGTGACCGAGAGGCATCGGGATAGCTTCGTTAACTTCCGGCATCCGCGATAATAATGGACGGCACCATGCCGGTGCCATCACGTCGATTATCGCCTGGGGATAGCGCGCCTGGAGCGTGCGATAGAGACTTTGCGACATCATCATGTCGCCAACCCACGACGGGCCGATCACCAATATTTTCATTCACTTCATCCTTCAAGCTGTCTCTGCGGCGGCTGCCTGCGTTCACTCCGGTCACTTACTTTTGTAAGCTCCCGGAGATTCACTTCGTTGCCGCCTTGATACCGCTCGAATGATTTTGTGAATTTACGTTGATGTCGCGATTCAGCCAGGCCATGTATTCCGTTACACCTTCAGCAACAGTTTTGAACGGTTTGTCGTAACCCGCAGCGCGCAGATTAGTCAGATCCGCCTGAGTAAACGCCTGGTAGCGGCCTTTCAGTTTATCCGGGAACGGAATGTATTCGATCTGACCTTTCTTGTGATAAGCAAGCGTTGCATCTGCTACTGCCTGGAAGGATTCCGCACGGCCAGTACCGAGGTTGAAGATGCCGGAAACGCCATTTTCCAGGAACCACAGATTCACATCAGCCACGTCGCCCACGTAGACGAAGTCGCGTTTAAAGTTCTCGCTACCTTCGAACAGTTTCGGAGACTCACCGTTGTTAAGCTGGGTGTTGAGATGGAAAGCGACGCTCGCCATGCTGCCTTTATGGCCTTCACGCGGTCCATAAACGTTGAAATAGCGGAAACCAACAATCTGCGAGTTCGCTTCTGGCAGGATTTGACGAACATATTCATCAAACAGGAACTTCGAATAACCGTAGACATTCAGTGGTTTTTCGTATTCGCGGGATTCAATAAAGTCGGAGGTGCGACCGCCGTAAGTGGCTGCGGAAGAGGCGTACAGGAACGGGATTTCGCGCTCCAGACAGTAGTGCAGCAGCTCTTTGGAGTATTGATAGTTGTTATCCATCATATACTTGCCGTCCCACTCGGTAGTGGAAGAGCACGCGCCTTCGTGGAAAATCGCTTCGACATCGCCGAACTCTTCACCCGCCATAATCTGGATCAGGAAGTCTTCCTTATCCATATAGTCCGCGATGTTCAGGTCCACCAGGTTCACAAACTTGGTGCCGTCTTTCAGGTTGTCCACCACCAGAATATCGGTGATGCCTTTATCATTCAGGGCCTTAACGATGTTGCTGCCGATAAAGCCCGCGCCGCCGGTAACGATGATCATAACTGTAACCTTCGAATTATGGAGTCAGAGACAATCTCAGACACGAATGCTTCTATCATATCACTACACGGCGTTGGCTTCAGCCATTCGCCGAAAGTGAGGGGGATGGACGTTATTTATTCTAAATTTTACAGAAGTGTTAACGCGTCATCTCGTCGCGAACTATAAGTTTGGGTAATATGTGCTGGAAATTGCCCTGTCTGGAGAACCGCAATGCGTGGAGAATTTTATCAGCAGTTAACTAACGATCTGGAAACCGCAAGGGCGGAAGGGTTGTTTAAAGAAGAACGCATTATTACGTCTGCGCAGCAAGCAGACATCACTGTGGCTGATGGAAGTCACGTCATAAACTTTTGCGCCAATAACTATCTCGGACTGGCGAATCATCCGGAGCTGATTGCGGCGGCAAAAGCGGGAATGGATTCTCACGGTTTCGGCATGGCTTCGGTGCGATTTATCTGCGGCACCCAGGATAGCCATAAAGAGCTTGAGCAGAAACTGGCAGCATTTCTCGGCATGGAAGATGCGATTCTCTACTCTTCCTGTTTTGATGCCAACGGCGGTCTGTTTGAAACGCTGCTGGGCGCGGAAGACGCCATTATCTCCGATGCTCTGAACCATGCCTCGATCATCGACGGCGTGCGGCTGTGCAAAGCGAAACGCTATCGCTATGCCAACAACAATATGCAAGAGCTGGAAGCGTGCCTGAAAGAAGCGCGTGAATCCGGGGCGCGCCATGTGTTAATCGCCACCGATGGTGTGTTCTCTATGGATGGCGTAATTGCCAACCTGAAAGGGGTTTGCGATCTCGCGGATAAATACGACGCTTTGGTGATGGTTGATGACTCTCATGCGGTCGGTTTTGTCGGTGAAAACGGACGTGGCTCCCATGAATACTGCGATGTGATGGGCCGTGTCGATATCATCACCGGCACGCTGGGTAAAGCACTGGGCGGGGCTTCTGGTGGTTACACCGCAGCGCGTAAAGAAGTGGTTGAGTGGCTGCGTCAGCGTTCTCGTCCTTACCTGTTCTCCAACTCACTGGCACCTGCCATTGTGGCTGCTTCCATTAAAGTGCTGGAGATGGTCGAAGCGGGCAGTGAGCTTCGTGACCGTCTGTGGGCGAACGCGCGTCAGTTCCGTGAGCAGATGTCGGCGGCGGGCTTTACCCTGGCGGGTGCTGATCACGCCATTATTCCGGTCATGCTTGGCGATGCTGTAGTGGCGCAAAAATTTGCCCGTGAACTGCAAAAAGAGGGCATTTACGTCACCGGTTTCTTCTATCCGGTCGTTCCGAAAGGTCAGGCGCGTATTCGTACCCAGATGTCTGCGGCGCATACCCCTGAGCAAATTACGCGTGCGGTAGAAGCGTTCACGCGTATTGGTAAACAACTGGGCGTAATCGCCTGAGTGAGGATGTGAGATGAAAGCGTTATCCAAACTGAAAGCGGAAGAGGGCATCTGGATGACCGACGTTCCTGAACCGGAACTCGGACATAACGATCTGCTGATTAAAATCCGTAAAACAGCCATCTGCGGGACTGACGTTCACATCTATAACTGGGATGAGTGGTCGCAAAAAACCATCCCAGTACCGATGGTTGTAGGCCATGAATATGTTGGTGAGGTGGTTGGCATCGGTCAGGAAGTGAAAGGCTTCAAGATCGGCGATCGCGTTTCTGGCGAAGGCCATATCACCTGTGGTCATTGCCGCAACTGTCGTGGTGGTCGTACCCATTTGTGCCGCAACACGATAGGCGTTGGTGTTAATCGCCCGGGCTGCTTCGCCGAATATCTGGTGATCCCGGCATTCAACGCCTTCAAAATCCCCGACAATATCTCCGATGACTTAGCCGCAATTTTTGACCCGTTCGGAAATGCGGTGCATACGGCGCTATCATTTGATCTGGTCGGCGAAGATGTTCTGGTTTCTGGTGCAGGCCCAATTGGTATTATGGCCGCGGCGGTAGCGAAACACGTTGGTGCACGCAACGTGGTGATCACTGATGTTAACGAATACCGTCTGGGGCTGGCGCGCAAAATGGGCATCACTCGTGCGGTTAACGTCGCGAAAGAGAATCTCAACGACGTAATGGCAGAACTGGGCATGACTGAAGGCTTTGATGTTGGTCTGGAGATGTCTGGTGCGCCGTCAGCGTTCCGCACGATGCTGGACACCATGAATCACGGTGGCCGTATTGCGATGCTGGGTATCCCGCCGTCTGATATGTCTATCGACTGGACAAAAGTGATCTTTAAGGGACTGTTCATTAAAGGTATTTACGGTCGTGAGATGTTTGAAACCTGGTACAAGATGGCGGCGCTGATTCAGTCTGGTCTGGATCTCTCGCCAATCATTACCCATCGTTTCTCCATCGACGATTTCCAGAAAGGCTTTGATGCCATGCGTTCGGGCCAGTCTGGGAAAGTTATTCTGAGCTGGGATTAACACGAACAAGGGCTGGTATTCCAGCCCTTGAAGCTGATGGAAAACACAAAATTGCCTGATGCGCTACGGCTTATCAGGCCTACGTGGTTCCTGCAACATATTAAATTTGCACAATTTGGTATGCCGGATAAAGCGTTTACGCTAGATCCGGCATAAACAAAGCGCACTTTGTCTACAATCTGAAAATCCAAAATTCCAGCCATTTTCCCTGAGGATAATCCGTTAAATATGTAAAATCCTGTCAGTGTAATAAAGATATCGTAATTGCGCTGTTATCTTATATTTCTGCTCTCATTATCTCTCTAGCCTGAAGTTACTTTCTCACCCGTAAAAATAATATTTCACAGGCTTAATAGTTTCTTAATACAAAGCCTGTAAAACGTCAGGGTAACTTCAGAGGTCGTCGGTAATTTATGATGAACAGCACTAATAAACTAAGTGTTATTATCCCGTTATATAATGCGGGCGATGATTTCCGCACTTGTATGGAATCTTTAATCGCGCAAACCTGGACTGCTCTGGAAATTATTATTATTAACGATGGGTCAACGGATAATTCTGTTGAAATAGCAAAGCATTACGCAGAAAAACATCCGCATGTTCGCTTGCTGCATCAGGCGAATGCTGGCGCATCGGTGGCGCGTAATCGCGGGATCGAGGCAGCGACGGGCAAATATGTTGCTTTTGTCGATGCTGATGATGAAGTCTATCCCACTATGTACGAAACGCTGATGACCATGGCGTTAGAGGACGATCTCGACGTGGCGCAGTGCAACGCTGACTGGTGTTTTCGTGAAACGGGGGAAACCTGGCAATCCATTCCCACCGATCGCATACGCTCAACCGGCGTATTAACCGGCCCGGACTGGCTGCGGATGGGACTTTCTTCTCGCCGCTGGACTCACGTTGTCTGGATGGGCGTTTATCGCCGCGATGTTATTGTAAAAAATAACATTAAATTTATTGCCGGATTACATCATCAGGATATTGTCTGGACAACAGAATTTATGTTTAACGCGCTGCGTGCGCGATATACCGAGCAATCGTTATATAAATATTATCTGCATAATACGTCAGTGAGTCGGTTGAATAGACAAGGGAATAAAAACCTTAATTATCAACGGCACTATATTAAGATTACCCGACTGCTGGAGAAATTAAATCGAAATTATGCCGACAAAATTACAATTTATCCGGAATTTCATCAGCAAATAACTTACGAAGCATTGCGTGTTTGCCATGCGGTGCGCAAAGAGCCAGATATTCTTATCCGCCAACGGATGATTGCTGAGATATTTACTTCCGGCATGTATAAGCGCCTGATTACTAATGTCCGCAGCGTAAAGGTGGGTTATCAGGCATTACTGTGGTCTTTCCGCTTATGGCAATGGCGCGACAAAACACGATCGCACCATCGCATTACGCGTAGCGCCTTTAATTTGCGCTAGCGTTAAACTTCGCCGCTTCGGGCTGTTTGCCCCAGCCTTGCCACTGATGCTGGAAGTAAACGATCAGCGTGCTCTGGCTGATGCTTTCGCTTAATACTTCAAAGAAGCGATTCGCATAAACGGGTTCCAGCGGTTTTTTCGGTTTACACAGCTTCACGCCATGGAACGGATTACGCGGCGCGTTGGGCACCGTATTTTTCGGTGGCGTAGACGTATCGACCTGCGGTTCATTCAGCAAGCTGCTGGCTTTCACCAGCGTAATGTCTGGCGGCAGGTTATAAACCATCTGTTGTAGCACGCGTACCGTTGAAGGGTGAGGATGCCCGATGGCGATGGTCGAACCGTTGCGACGCGCCAGGTCAATTGCGCGATTGAACTGCACACGGATGTCCGCTTCATTTTGCGAATCGTCGAGGAACACCTTCCGTTTAATAACCTTCACGCCAGTGCCTTGTGCGGCGCGCATCGCCTGGGTATTACCGATGGTTACGCTGTCGAGGAAGTAAAGATTGTAACGCGCCAGCGCCTGCATCACTTTCTGCATACCAAACAGGTTAGAGGTCATCTTGCTGCCCATGTGGTTGTTGATCCCCACAGCATAGGGCACGTTATTGACCGCACTACGAATAATGCGCTCAATTTCGTCGCTGCTCATCTCCGGGCGCAGCGTGTTTTTCTCCAGCGGCTGTTTACTCAATGGTGCCATTGGCAGATGGATCAACACCTCGTGACCGCTGTTATGCGCTTTGGTCGCCATCTCTCTGGCGTGCGGTGAGTCGGGTAACACGGCGACGGAGATAGCGGAGGGCATCGCCAGCACCTGGTTTTCGTTGTGCGGGCGATAACCAAAATCATCAATGACAATGGCTAGTTTGCCAGCAAGTACGGGGGAGGAAAGCGCTAACAGAGCGGCAAATGCAAGAACGTTACGACGAAATGGAAACAAAACTTATCTTCCCAACCACGGCTGTGGATTGACCGCCTGACCCTGGCGGCGAATTTCGAAATAGAGTGAAGGCCGACCCTGACCACCACTGCTGCCCACCAGTGCAATTGGCTGGCCCGCGCGAACCTGCGAACCAACGCTCACCAGTGCGCTCTGATTATAGCCGTAAAGACTCATATCGCCTTTACCGTGCTCAACCACCACCACCAGACCGTAGCCTTGCAGCCAGTCAGCCAGAATCACCCGACCGTCGGCAATCGCTTTAACTTCAGTACCTTCAGAGGCACCGATAACCATCCCTTTCCAGCGCAGTTCGCCTTGTAGCTGTTCGCCATAGCGATGCAGCGTTGGCCCGCGAACCGGCCAGAATGCCTGACCGCGCGGTGCGCCCAGACCACCAGTTCGGGACATCAGCGATTTTTCGCTTTCGGTCGGTTTGTAGGTGGTGCCTTTACGCGTCGCTTCTTTCTGACGGTCGCGAACCGCCTGGGCTTCGCGCGCTTCACGTTCAGCACGCGCTTTCGCTGCCGCTTCTGCACGGGCAATGCTGTTACGCAGACGGGATTCGTTGGCACGCAGTTCACTTAGCTGCTGCTGACCTTGCTGGATGGAAGATTCCAGCCCCGCCAGCGTCTTTTTACGCTCGTTCAGCGCCTGAGTCAGTTTCGCCTGTTGGGCGCGCTGCTCATATAACAGCGTTTGTTGCTCGCTTTGTTTCTCTTCCAGTTCAGCACGCTGCATGGCGACTTCTTCACGCGTTTGCTTCAACTGGGCGATGGTTTCTTGTCGAGCCTGGTTGAGATAGCCGAAGTAAGCCTGCAATCGTTGACCGCGCTGGCTTTCTTCACCGCTGAGAATCAGCTGAATACCGGTATGTTCACCCTGACGAAACGCGGCATCCAGTTGCGCGGCGAGGCTGCGTTCCTGGGCGGCTTTTTGCTGCTCCAGTTTGGCAATCGACGCGTTCATCTCATCAATCTGTTTATTCAGTTGATTGAGCGTGTTTTGCGTTTCGCGCAGCTTGCGGGTGGCTTCGGAGATCGCCTCTTCCTGCTTTTTCAGCTGAGCAAGCAGGCTTGAGCGTTGTTGCTGCTGTTGGCGTACCGCGCGCTCTTTCGCGGCGATATCGGCCTGAATAGACTTGAGTTGGTCGCGGTCATCCGCGTGGGCGGAAAACGTGCACAACAATACGCCAGCGCTAAGAACGCTGGCGTAAATGATGGGCCTGACTGCAAACCTGCGCGGTTTCGTGGCCCGTGTCATGGTATTAATCGCCTTTCCCCTCATGGGGAGGGATTATTCCACGATGAACAGCGGCTTACCAGTCATCTCTTGCGGGATTTCCATCCCCATCAGCGACAACATGGTCGGTGCGATGTCAGAAAGCTTACCGCCTTCAACCGCTTTCACGTTCTTATCACCAACGTAAATCAGCGGAACTGGCAGGTTGGTGTGTGCTGTGTGTGCCTGACCCGTTGCCGGATCGCGCATCTGTTCAGCGTTACCGTGGTCAGCGGTGATCAGCAGTTGTCCACCCACGGACTCAACGGCTTTTGTCACTTCTTCAACACAGTGATCCAGCGCTTCTACCGCTTTAACCGCCGCTTCCATCACTCCGGTGTGACCTACCATGTCGCCGTTCGGATAGTTACAGATAATGGTGTCGTATTTGCCGCTCTTGATTGCCGCAACCAGTTTTTCGGTCAGCTCTGCGGAGCTCATTTCCGGCTGCAGGTCGTAGGTAGCGACTTTCGGCGAGTTGATCAGAATGCGGTCTTCGCCTTTGAACGACTCTTCTACACCACCGTTAAAGAAGAAAGTGACGTGAGCATATTTTTCAGTTTCGGAAATACGCAGCTGAGTTTTGTCGTTTTTCGCCATCCACTCGCCGAAGGTGTTAACCAGAGACGCCGGTGGGTAAGCCACTGCGGTTTTGATGTCGGCAGCGTATTCGGTCAGCATCACGAAATCGACGTTAACCACTTTCTTACGCGCGAAGCCGTCGAAATCAGCGTTCACGAACGCACGAGTAATTTCACGCGCACGGTCAGCACGGAAGTTCATGAAAATCAGCGCGTCGCCGTCTTCCATTGCTGCATCTGGCTGGCCTTCTGCACGAATAACGGTCGCTTTCACGAACTCGTCGTTTTCGTCGCGAGCATAAGCAGCCTGCAAACCAGCAACGGCGGTATCGGCCTGGAATTCACCCTGCGCCAGAGTCAGCAGGTCATAGGCTTTTTCAACGCGATCCCAACGGTTGTCGCGGTCCATCGCGTAGTAACGGCCAATGATGGACGCTACGCGACCTTTACCCAGCGCGGCAAATTTCTCTTCGAATTTTTTCAGCGAAGATTCAGCACTGCGCGGCGGAGTGTCGCGACCGTCAAGGAATGCGTGCAGGTAGATTTTTTCTGCGCCGCGTTCAGCTGCCAGTTCTACCATCGCCATGATGTGATCTTCGTGGCTGTGTACGCCGCCTGCGGAGAGCAGACCCATAATGTGTACTGCTTTACCTGCGTTTTTCGCTTTATCTACCGCACCAGTCAGTACCGGGTTAGCGAAGAAAGCGCGATCTTTGATTTCAACGTCCAGACGAGTCAGGTCCTGATACACGATGCGGCCGGCACCCAGGTTAACGTGGCCTACTTCGGAGTTACCCATCTGACGGTCAGGCAGACCGACTTCCAGACCGGAAGCGTCGATCAGGGTATGCGGACGATTGGCCCACAGTGCATCCATTACCGGGGTTTTAGCACTAAAAATGGCGTTATCCTGCTGTTCTTCGCGATAGCCATAGCCATCCAGAATCACCAGTACCATAGGTTTTTTAGAAACCGACATTGCGACAACCTCATACTCAAGAGTCAAAATTTGCGTAATTTTACTACAGCTGAATCGATAAAATAGCCTCTGAAGATCAAAATATACGACCGCTCGCGGCAAGCCGATGCCAGATTTGCGATTTTTTTTCGTAGCGCCCCGCAAAATTGCATTCCAGTTAACGCGCTGGCTGTATTTGCCGCACTGCGCAGGTATACTCCTTTCCTGGTTTTTTTAATCACTACGTCGGGAGTTGTTACCCCCCATGCAAGAAATTATGCAATTTGTTGGCCGTCATCCCATACTGAGTATCGCCTGGATCGCGTTACTGGTGGCGGTTCTTGTCACTACGTTTAAGAGCCTGACCTCGAAAGTGAAGGTGATTACTCGTGGTGAAGCTACGCGTCTGATCAACAAAGAAGACGCTGTGGTTGTGGATTTACGTCAGCGTGATGACTTCCGTAAAGGCCATATCGCAGGTTCTATCAATCTGTTGCCGAGCGAAATCAAAGCTAACAATGTTGGTGAGCTTGAGAAGCACAAAGACAAACCGGTTATCGTGGTAGACGGTTCTGGCATGCAGTGCCAGGAGCCTGCAAACGCGCTGACGAAAGCTGGTTTTGCGCAAGTATTCGTGCTGAAAGAAGGCGTCGCTGGCTGGGCTGGCGAAAACTTGCCTCTGGTGCGCGGCAAATAATTTACCTGTCGTCTTTCATGATGCAGGCCGTTAGCTGCAATTATGCCCCCAGCGACTTATTGTTATAAGCTTCTGGGGACACTCCATTTTGCTGCCGCCCTGCAACATGAAATTTCAGGGTAAAAAAACAGGAGCTAAGTTATGGCCAATGTTGAAATCTATACCAAAGAAACCTGCCCGTATTGCCATCGTGCAAAAGCACTGCTGAGCAGCAAGGGCGTGAGTTTTCAGGAGCTGCCGATCGATGGCAACGCCGCCAAGCGTGAAGAGATGATCAAACGCAGCGGTCGCACCACGGTTCCCCAGATTTTTATTGACGCACAGCACATTGGCGGCTGTGATGACTTGTATGCATTGGATGCACGTGGTGGACTGGATCCCCTGCTGAAATAACGTGTGAACGTTGGCATTACATTGCGCAGTATTTAAGGACAACACTTAAGGGTTTTCTACACATGTCAGAACAAAACAACACCGAAATGACTTTCCAGATCCAACGTATTTATACCAAGGATATTTCTTTCGAAGCGCCGAACGCGCCGCACGTTTTCCAGAAAGATTGGCAGCCAGAAGTTAAACTTGATCTGGATACGGCATCTTCTCAACTGGCAGATGACGTTTACGAAGTGGTACTGCGTGTTACCGTAACGGCATCCCTGGGCGAAGAAACTGCGTTCCTGTGTGAAGTTCAGCAGGGCGGTATTTTCTCCATCGCGGGTATTGAAGGCACCCAGCTGGCACATTGCCTGGGCGCATACTGCCCGAACATTCTGTTCCCGTATGCTCGTGAATGCATCACCAGCATGGTATCCCGCGGTACATTCCCGCAACTGAACCTTGCGCCGGTTAACTTCGATGCGCTGTTCATGAACTATTTGCAGCAGCAGGCTGGCGAAGGTACTGAAGAACATCAGGATGCCTGATGAACCAACGTAATGCTTCAATGACTGTGATCGGTGCCGGCTCGTACGGCACCGCTCTTGCCATCACCCTGGCAAGAAATGGCCACGAGGTTGTCCTCTGGGGCCATGACCCTGAACATATCGCAACGCTAGAACGCGACCGCTGTAACGCTGCGTTTCTCCCCGATGTGCCTTTTCCCGATACGCTCCATCTTGAAAGCGATCTCGCCACCGCGCTGGCAGCCAGCCGCAATATTCTCGTCGTCGTACCCAGCCATGTCTTTGGTGAAGTGCTGCGCCAGATTAAACCGCTGATGTGTCCTGATGCGCGGCTGGTGTGGGCGACTAAAGGTCTGGAAGCGGAAACCGGGCGTCTGTTACAGGACGTGGCGCGTGAGGCGTTAGGCGATCAAATTCCGCTAGCGGTTATCTCTGGCCCAACATTTGCGAAAGAACTGGCGGCAGGTTTACCGACGGCTATTTCGCTGGCCTCTACCGACCAGACCTTCGCCGATGATCTCCAGCAGTTGCTGCACTGTGGCAAAAGTTTCCGCGTTTACAGCAACCCGGATTTCATTGGCGTGCAGCTTGGCGGCGCGGTGAAAAACGTTATTGCCATTGGCGCGGGGATGTCCGACGGTATCGGTTTTGGCGCAAATGCGCGTACGGCGCTGATCACCCGTGGACTGGCTGAAATGTCGCGTCTTGGTGCGGCGCTGGGTGCCGATCCTGCCACCTTTATGGGCATGGCGGGGCTGGGCGATCTGGTGCTTACCTGTACCGACAACCAGTCGCGTAACCGCCGTTTTGGCATGATGCTCGGTCAGGGCATGGATGTACAAAGCGCGCAGGAGAAGATTGGTCAGGTGGTGGAAGGCTACCGCAATACGAAAGAAGTCCGCGAGTTGGCGCATCGCTTCGGCGTTGAAATGCCAATAACCGAGGAAATTTATCAAGTATTATATTGCGGAAAAAACGCGCGCGAGGCAGCATTGACTTTACTAGGTCGTGCACGCAAGGACGAGCGCAGCAGCCACTAAACCCAGGGAACCTTTGTTACCGCTATGACCCGGCCCGCGCAGAACGGGCCGGTCATTATCTCATCGTGTGGAGTAAGCAATGTCGTGTGAAGAACTGGAAATTGTCTGGAACAATATTAAAGCTGAAGCCAGAACGCTGGCGGACTGTGAGCCAATGCTGGCCAGTTTTTACCACGCGACGCTACTCAAGCACGAAAACCTTGGCAGTGCCCTGAGCTACATGCTGGCGAACAAGCTGTCATCGCCAATCATGCCTGCCATTGCTATCCGCGAAGTGGTGGAAGAAGCCTACGCCGCCGACCCGGAAATGATTGCTTCTGCGGCCTGCGATATTCAGGCGGTGCGTACCCGCGACCCGGCAGTCGATAAATACTCAACCCCATTGTTATACCTGAAAGGTTTTCATGCCTTGCAGGCCTATCGCATCGGTCACTGGCTGTGGAATCAGGGCCGTCGTGCACTGGCTATTTTTCTGCAAAACCAGGTTTCTGTGACGTTCCAGGTCGATATTCACCCGGCGGCAAAAATTGGCCGTGGCATTATGCTCGACCACGCGACGGGCATCGTCGTTGGTGAAACGGCGGTGATTGAAAACGACGTGTCGATTCTGCAATCCGTCACCCTTGGCGGTACTGGGAAAACCAGCGGTGACCGTCACCCGAAAATTCGTGAAGGCGTGATGATTGGCGCGGGCGCGAAAATTCTTGGCAATATTGAAGTTGGGCGCGGCGCGAAGATTGGCGCAGGTTCCGTGGTGCTGCAACCGGTGCCGCCGCATACTACTGCCGCTGGCGTTCCGGCACGCATTGTCGGTAAACCAGACAGCGATAAGCCATCAATGGATATGGACCAGCATTTCAACGGTATTAACCATACGTTTGAGTATGGGGATGGGATCTGACGTCCTGTGATTGTGCCGGATGCGATGTAATCATCTATCCGGCATACAGTAACTAATCTCTCAACACCGCTCCCGGATACCCCAGCTGCCGCCAGGCTTCATACACCACTACCGACACCGCATTGGACAGGTTCATGCTTCGGCTGTCCGGCACCATTGGAATACGAATTTTTTGTTCAGCGGGCAGGGCATCAAGAATGCTCGCTGGCAGGCCGCGCGTTTCCGGGCCGAACATCAGATAGTCGCCATCCTGATAGCTTACGGCGCTATGTGCGGGCGTACCTTTTGTAGTGAGAGCAAACAGGCGCTGGGGATTTTCTGCTTCGAGGAACGCGCTGTAGTCATGATGACGCGTAACGGCGGTAAATTCGTGGTAGTCCAGCCCTGCGCGGCGTAGGCGCTTATCGTCCCAGGCAAATCCCATTGGTTCGATGATATGCAGACGAAAGCCGGTGTTAGCGCAAAGACGGATGATGTTGCCAGTATTTGGCGGAATTTCTGGTTCGTAAAGTACGATGTTTAGCATACTGCCCCCTTAGTGCGGGGGCAGGATAGCAGAAAATTGGTGAGCCGTGCGGCCTTTTCCCCTCACCCCGGACTGTGCATCCGAGAGAGGTGATTCAGTCTGAGGGAGCACAAACAACACCGATCGGTCCCCTCTCCCTGAGGGAGAGGGTTAGGGGGCTCAAACGACTATGCCGCATTCCCTTTCGCCATCGGGGCCAGCGCCGCAGGCAACTCTTTACCCAGCCCCTGCACCAACGAATCTTGCGTAATTTCACTGATCGATTTCGCGCCCGTCAGCGTCATCGCCACTTTCATCTCTTTCTCAATCAGATTCAGCAGGTTAGCCACGCCCGCCTGGCCCGCTGTTGCCAGCGCATACAGGAAAGCACGACCCAGCAGTACGGTATCGGCACCGAGCGCAATCATACGCACGACATCAAGCCCGTTACGAATGCCGCTATCTGCCAGAATGGCGATATCCCCTTTTACCGCGTCCGCAATAGCAGGCAGTGCGCGGGCAGAAGAGAGCACGCCATCTAACTGACGACCGCCGTGGTTAGAAACCACAATCCCGTCAGCGCCAAAACGTACCGCATCACGCGCATCTTCTGGGTCGAGGATCCCTTTGATCACCATCGGGCCATCCCAGAAATCGCGGATCCACTCAAGGTCTTTCCAGGAGATGGACGGATCGAAGTTATTCCCCAGCCAGCCGATGTAATCTTCCAGCCCGGTCGGTTTGCCAAGGTAAGCCGAGATATTCCCTAAATCATGTGGACGACCATTCAGGCCCACATCCCACGCCCATTGTGGATGAGTCACCGCCTGCAAGTAGCGGCGCATTGCCGCATTTGGGCCGCTCATACCCGAATGCGCATCACGGTAGCGTGCGCCCGGCGTTGGCATATCCACGGTGAAAACCAGCGTAGAACAACCCGCGGCTTTTGCTCGTTCCAGTGCGTTACGCATAAAACCGCGATCGCGCAGTACGTAAAGCTGGAACCACATTGGGCGCTTGATGGCGGGTGCGACTTCCTCAATCGGGCAAACGGAAACCGTTGAGAGAGTAAACGGAATGCCATGCGCATCCGCCGCTTTTGCGGCCTGAACTTCGCCGCGTCGCGCATACATGCCGCACAAGCCCACTGGAGCCAGCGCTACTGGCATCGACAATTTCTCATTAAACAGCGTCGTTTCCAAGCTTAAGTCGGACATGTTTTTCAGAATGCGCTGGCGCAGCGCCACTTCTGATAAATCTTCCATGTTACGACGCAGGGTATATTCAGAATATGCGCCGCCATCCATATAGTGGAACAGGAACGGCGGCAGAATGCGTTGTGCTGCGGCGCGATAATCGCTGGCTGCAGAAATAATCATGCGTTTTTCTCCCTCGAATGCTCATTATGCTCACCGGGCAGGCGGGTAATACGTGCACGGCGCGCTTGATCTTCATCGAATCTTTTCATGGTGCTGTGGACAAAACTGAGATGCGCCATCATCGCTTTACGCGCCCCGTCGGCATCCCCGGCAAAAATGGCGTCAATGACTGCCTGATGCTGCTCGGTCAGTTGTGAAAAAACGGGCGGCACGAGATACATCCGTTGACGGCTTTGCATCACCGAGGATTGCAGAACATCAAAGAAACCACGCATGGTTTGTAGCAGCACGATGTTATGCGAGGCTTCGGCAATCGCCAGATGAAAACGAACGTCCGCTTGCGAAGCGAGGTCCGGGTCTTCGCTGAGCGTTGCCCCAAAGCAAAGCTGAATTTTCTCTTTGTCACCAGGCGTGGCGCGCATCGCTGCATGCCATGCGGTGCTGGCTTCAATGGCGTAGCGGGCTTCCAGAATATCGAAACTGTAATCCGGATCATCGGCCATCAGCGTTTTCAGCGGCTGGACGATGTTTTGCTCCGACCACGCGTCATGACGCCAGCGCACAAATGTGCCACCACCGCGACGACTAAGAAGTACGCCTTCGCTCACCAGTTTTGCCAGCGCTTCGCGCAGTGAATTACGCGACACGCCGAGTTGCATCGCCAGTTGGCGTTCAGCGGGCAACTTCATGCCCGCCTCCAGCTGTTTTTCATCAATCAGCGCCCGCACACGGGAGGCAACCTCGTCTGACAGGCGTCTGGGTGTAGCAATCATTAAGGAATCATCCACGTTAAGACGTAAGCCTGAAGCGTGGTGATCACGCCCACCATACAGGTGAATATCAGGCTGTGTTTGACGGTAAAGCGGAACAGGTCTGACTCTTTGCCAACCAGGCCTACCGCCGCACAGGCGATAGCGATGGATTGCGGGGAGATCATCTTCCCGGTAACACCGCCGGTGGTATTGGCGGCAACCAGCAACAGGTCAGAGACGCCAATTTGTTGTGCGGCCGTGGCTTGCAGAGCGGCAAACAGAGCGTTAGATGACGTATCCGACCCGGTCAGGAATACCCCCAGCCAGCCGAGGAACGGCGAGAAGAAGGTGAATGCATGACCGGTGTGCGCCAGTGCCAGCGCCAGTGTTGACGACAGCCCGGAATAGTTCGAGATAAAGGCGAACGCCAGCACCATACCGATAGAATAGATGGGCAGCGCCAGTTCTTTCAGCGTGCTGCCGAAGGTGCTGAGAGCGTCAGACGGTTTCATCTTCAGCCAGACAACCGAGAGCAGCGCAGCAAACAGAATGGCGGTGCCGGTGGCTGAGAACCAGTCAAACTTAAACACGGCGGCGTAAGCGGTAGCTTCGTTGACCACCGGCGGCATACGAGCAACCAGTTTGTCGAGATACGGTACCGGAATGTTGATCACCCATTCATACAGCGCGCCGCCCGAAGCGAACAGAGCTTTAAATGGCGGGATACTCCAAAGTGTTACGGTGGCGGTCAGGAACAGGAACGGTGTCCAGGCACGCAGCACCTGACCCGCCGTGTAACCTGTGTGAGCCAGCGTCATATCAACCTGCGATGCCCCCAGATCGCCGAAGCGGAAAACGCGTACTGGCTGCCAGCGTTTGAGGAACAGTGTCAGGCAGAGCAGCGATACCAGCGAAGAGATAATGTCCGGCAGTTCCGGCCCAATGAAGTTGGAGCTGAGATACTGTGCGATGGCAAACGAACCACCTGCAACCACGACCGCAGGCCACGTCTCTTTAATACCGCGCCAGCCGTCCATAATCGCCATGATCCAGAACAGGACGATAATGGTCATAAACGGTAGCTGACGACCCACCATCTGGCCGATCTCAAAGCTGTCGATGCCCGTTACCTGTCCGGCAACCAGAATTGGAATACCCATCGCACCAAATGCCACTGGCGCGGTGTTAACAATCAGGCACAGTCCGGCGGCGTACAGAGGTTTAAAGCCCAGGCCGACCAGCAATGCGGCGGTGATCGCCACCGGTGCGCCGAAGCCCGCAGCCCCTTCGAGAAATGCGCCGAAACAGAAACCGACGATCAGCATTTGCAGACGCTGGTCTGGGGTTATTGAGAGAATAGACGAGCGGATAATGTCAAACTGTCCGGTTTTCACCGAGATCTTATAGACGAACACCGCCGCAATAATGATCCACGCGATGGGCCACAAACCGTAGAAGAAGCCATAAACCACCGAGGCCAAGGCATTGGCGACCGGCATTTTATAGAACAGCAAAGCCACGGCCAGGGCGATGGCAACCGTCCAGGTGGCGGCAACGTATCCTTTCAGTTTGAGCTTAATCAGCGCAAAGAAGAAAAACAGGATGGGAAGCGATGCTATCAGGCTGGAAAGCCAGATATTCCCGGCGGGATCATAGTTTTGTTGCCAGAGATTCATTGCAGGTCTCCTGGAGTCCACGCACATCGTGTAATGAGTCTGTTGCTCATCTCCGTGTCACACGTTGTGTAAAAGTGGTACTGCCAATTTTGTTGTGTAGGGATAATGACAATGAATGGTTAACTAAATGTTATTTATTGGCAACGTTAATGTGAGTTTTAATTGGGAAAATGTGAACCAGAGGTCAGATAAGCGAAGAATTGGTAGGGCCAATTTTTTGGCGAAGGGAGATGTCTGGTAAAGAAAAGGGCAATCCTCATCAGAGAATTGCCCTTAGATTGTTGACCCGGTGCGCCTTATCTTGCCGGAATATTCGGCCTACAGGAATGTGCAGAATCACCCTGTAGGCCTGATGCGCGTAACGCATCAGGCAATTTGGCGTTTACCCATTCGTTAATGGATGATTACCACTGAATACCGGCACCGAGTGCGGCGGAGTATTCACCCTGGCTATTGGTACTACCTTGTAATTTGTAGACCCAACGACCATTGGCGCTCACCATCGACACACCTAAAGCAACAGCTGATTCACCGTTGTAAGTACCGCCACCAATAGAGGCCATGCTGGCACCCGGAGTGTAAGCCTGCGGCAGGCCGGTCATCGCCATTGCAGAAGCGATACCACCACTCAGCTTGCTTTCAGTTTTGGACAGTTTGTTATCCATCTCAACCATGCGCTGATCGGTGTATTGCTTCGTTTCCTGCACGCTTTGCTTCAACTGCGCGTAGTTCACCGCGTCGTTGTTGTTCACGCCAGCGGAAACGTTGCTGATGCGAGTCGTACCACCGTTGCCACCACCGAGAGTGATGTTGCTGTAGTCGATAGAGCCATCAGCTTTGGTGTCGTAGCGAACGCCGCCTGCTTCGGAAGACTTCAGCTGCGAAACGTTAACCGCGTCAGTCGCGTTTTTACCTGCGGCAACGTTAGTAATACGGCGTTGATTAGTGGAAGAACCTACGGAAATCGTATTTTCCTCGTTTGCCACGGAACCCGTACCCAGTGCGACGCTGTTGTCAGCGGCAGCAATGGAACCAGAGCCAATTGCGACGCTATCTTTACCCTGCGCGTTAGCATCGACGCCATCGGTATTGGTCTTGAAGTACTTGGTGCTACCGGTGGTCACGATGTCGCCAATACCGTTTTCGATATTAGTAACGCGAGTATCCAGATTAGTGACCTGATTGTTCAGGTTAGTAATGCTCTGGGTATTCTGGGAAACCTGCGCGTCTGTTACTTTCAACTGACCCACGTTAACCGCATCGGTATCCGCTGAACCTGCCGCGACGTTGGTAATCTGACGTTGACCGTCTTCGCTGCCGACAGAGAACTCACCGACAGAGTTTTGCGGAGCGTCCATGTTATAGGCGGTGTAGCCAGTCTGCGCACCTCGGGTAGTCTGAGAACCATTACCCATCGCAATACTGTTGGCATGATTTGCACTCGCGTTGCTGCCGATTGCGATACCGTTGATGGCATCTGCCAGCACCAGAGTGTTCAGGCCAATACCAATACCGGCGTTACCATTAACGATGGTTTTCGCACCCATTGCCAGCGAGTCTTCACCGACCGCCAGTGAGTCCTCAGCCGTTGAGTTGGCGTGATAGTACTTGGTCGGCGTCGTCGCTACTGCACCAATCGCATTCTGCAACTGGCGAACCGTAACGGCGTCATGGGCTTCGGAACCATCGGCTACGTTGATGATTTGACGATATTTACCATCATCACCAATCGACAATGCGCCGAGTAATTCACCGTCAGTGGTGTCGTAGCCAATCTCTACGCCATTTTCCGTTACGCTGGTGTTACGAGAACCTTTAACAATCACACGGTCGGAAACAGAGCTGCTACCCAGGGCGATACCCGTCTCAACGTCGCTGTAGCTGCCCTGACCAATGGCTACGCTGCTATCACCAGAGGCAACAGCGTTATAACCCACTGCGGTAGCACCAATGCCAGAGGCGCTGGCGTCGTTGAACGCTAAGCCGCTGTCGTTAGTACGCACATAGTTAATGCCCGCACCGTTGTTTTCGATGTACTTCGTGTCAGTATTTCCGGCAAGCTGATTGATGATTTGGCTATTTTGCTCGATCAGCAGGTTAGCGGCATTCAGTTGGGAACCATTGACGGCGTCAGTGCTGCCCGCTTCAATCAGACCATCAGCCACATTGGTGATTACACTGGCTTTGCCTTCATGGTTGGCGCTGTAGGCACCCGCAGCGTCATCCCACAACAGGGCATTATCATCGAGCGCATCCAGAGCTTCACCGACGTTGTTGTAATCGGTATTTGCAATGGTGTAAGTCGGCGCAGTGATAGAACCGTCAGAGTTGACTTCTGCATCTCCACCCAGGGCATCAGCAATGTACTTATTGGTGTCGTAGAGTTGCGAACCGTTAATGGCATCGCTGCTGGTATCAGAAATTGCACCGTCTGCGACATTAGTAATAATGCTGGCCGTTTTATCTATCCCGCGACCGGCGCTAAATGCACCTTGACCGTTATTTGCTGTTGCATCCCACAGCAGAGCATCATCGAGAGTGGTGTCGATTGCGTTCAGAGCTTCACCGACGTTGTTGTAATCGGTATTTGCAATGGTGTAAGTCGGCGCAGTGATGGTGCCATCAGCGTTAACTTCTGCGTCACCACCCAGCGCATCGGCAATGTACTTGTTGGTGTCGTAGAGTTGCGAACCGTTAATGGCATCGCTGCTGGTATCAGAAATTACACCATCTGCGACGTAAGTAATGACGCTGTCGGTACCACCGTGTTTGGCGCTGAATTTTTTGGCGGCAGTATCCCAGAGCAGAGCATCACCGAGCGAATCGGTAAATGACGAGTTAATGGCTGCCAGAGCATCACCGACGTTAGTGTAGGCATTATTACCAATAGTGTAGGTTGGTCCGGTTAATACGCCCGTATCGCTGATATCAGCACCACCGCCAAGATAAGTCGTGAAGGAATCAGCTAAACCATAAAGCTGGCTACCATTAATGGCATCGAAGCTGTTGGAAGAAACTGTGCCAGCCAGTAC
>NZ_RHJQ01000006.1:0-104021 GCF_004211995.1 Escherichia sp. E14S1 | reverse complement strand
GTGCCAGCCAGTACGTTGGTGATTTTGCTGGTGGCATCGGTACCGTGTGCGGCGCTGAATGCACCAGCATTTGAATTAGCGGTCGCATCCCACAACAGGGCGTCATTATCCAGAGCAGTAAGAGCTGCGCCAACGTTGGTGTATTCATTGCCGCCAATATTATATTTAGGGCCGGTAAATACGCCGGTATCACTCATTGTTGCGCCACCGCCCAAATAGGACGTAATGGTGCTTGCAGTACTTTGAAGTTGTGAACCATTAATGGCATCGGTGCTGGAGGTAGAAACAGTGCCAGCCAGTACGTTGGTGATTTTGCTGGTGGCATCGGTGCCGTGCGCGGCGCTGAATGCATTTTTAGCATCATTCCACAGCAGGGCATCATCCTTAAGGTCACCAACGGAATTCGTCAGGTTGGAGATGTTGGTGGTGTTGGTGGCAATACTTGCCGTATTCGTGGCAATGTTGCTGGTATTAGTAGCGATATTGGTGGTATTGGCCTCGACATCGTCATTGGTAGCTTTCAGCTGAGAACCGTTAACCGCATCCGTACTGGTAGCAGAAATAGTGCCGGCTTTAACGTTGGTGATGATGCTGGTGGCATCTGTACCATGTGCCGCACTATATCCCTTTTTAAGGGAGTCCCATTGTATCGTATTATTGTTTAGATCCGCTAAGGCGTCGCCAACATTGCCATAAATACCATTTTTCAGTCTGTAATTCGGGGAAGTAACGACGCCTTGCGAATTGACGGTAGCTCCCCCACCAAGATGGTCCGCTACTGACTTACTGATAGCATAAAGCTGTGATCCATTGATAGCATCAGTACTGTCAGTGCTGATATTACCTGCTGCCATATTGACAATTTGTCGCTGAACTGTTGTGTTCCCCACAGAGACGGAATTCTCTTCAGTCGCTACAGAACCAGCGCCCAGAGCAACGGAATTTTTCCCTTGAGCACTGGCTTGACCACCAATTGCAATGCCATTTTCTAAACCGGCATAACTATCTTGTCCAATAGCAATAGAATTTGCACCGCCTGTGGTACTACCATTACCCAGCGCGATAGCATTTACGCCGTCAGCTTTATTCCCCTGACCGATGGCAATTGCACCAGCAGCTACGGCCTGGCTTTGATTACCCAGAGCAATCGTGTTATCGGCATCTGCAATACCCCCAAAGCCCAACGCGATACTATTAAGCCCATTTGCCTGCGCTTTGGTACCAACGGCCGTCGCATTTTCAGCGGCTTTGCTCTCAGCGCCCATAGAAATTGCGTTTGCGGCGCTGGCGGTGGATAGTCTGCCGAATGCGAGGCCGTCGTCACCGTTTGCTACGCTATATTCACCCATTGCAATGGATTTGGCACCTCTAGCCTCAGCGTGAAAACCTGATGCGAGACTGGATAGGCCAAGTGCTTTGCTGTAATAGCCTAGAGCGACAGCGTTATCTGCATCGGTAGTGGCATATACCCCCATAGATATAGCAAAGCCGGCATTTGCAGTTGCATTGGATGAGGCTCCCATAGCAATAGAGCGGTTGCCATCGGATTTTGCTTTTACCCCCAAAGCCAGAGAGGAATCACCATTCGATTGACTGTATGAGCCGATTGCTGTGCTCCACATTCCAAGTGCTTTAGCATAATAACCGAGTGCTGCTGATGCACCATTGGTATTTGTATATGAATTAGCGATAGCTCCATAACCAATTGCAATCCAACCAGTACCACTGTCGTAGTGGTTACTGTCACCAGTATCATTACCGGCATTTGCTAACGCCCCAAACGACGACAACAGCCCACCAGCGACCAGCGCAGAAATTAACAGCTTACTGCGTCCGCTCTTCTTGCCACGACTCTTCGCCGTTTCGCTGGCAACGCTGTAACTGCCCGTCGCCGGATTCCAGATAACTTTAAATATTTTGTTCATTATTGATGCTCTCTATTCCTTGATATAAGCGCAGAAGCTGCATTTATTTTTTGCTTTTTCGCTGCTGATATGCAGCAGAGTGAAGGTCGTCGAACTGAAGGTTTGCCATATTGATGGCGAGCTTCAGGTATTTAAGATTATTAGGAGATACGCCTTTCAGCGTCAGGTTAATGTCTTGCCATTGACCTGGTAATAATTTCAGCGAGGAGTTCATTGAGGTGCTGAAAAGTAATTGCTGCCATTTTGCTAAGTCTTTAGCATCGGCAGGTTTTTCGTTGCCCCAGGTGGCATGAAAACCAATATTGGATACGGGAACGCTTAATAAGTTGACCAGTGAAATACGAATAACGCTGCCATTTTCTACGGCGTCAATAGACAGTATGCGTCCTGCTAGACCGACTGAGCCGTTATTTAAAATGAAGTATTGTGTTTGTGTCGGATTAAATTCAGTGAAGACAAACTCATTCTGCTTGTCCTTGACTGATTTCACGACGCCAGCAAGCGTTTTGGTACTATTTATGATGCTATTTTGTTGTTTTTCAAAAAGTTCAATTTTGCTTTTATATTGTTCTTGCTGTTTTTTTAGCGCGTCTATTTGACTTTGTTGCAATGCTTGCTGCCTGGTGAACTCGTCGATTGAGTTTACTTTTTCAATATAGTCACACCCCGTTAATGCACAGAGTGACGATATCGTTAACACGTTTAATAGTGCTTTTTTTATGCTCATGGGATGAATTCCTTTTCATAATCCTGATGCGTTGGAAACTACGGTATAGTTATTTTTTGTGTGAATGATTTAATATTTTATATTCACAATAAAAATGAATGAGAGAGTTTTTAATTAATGGGCATTGAGAGTGTATTATTAAATGTCAAATTGTTTTAGTTTGTCGATGATAATGAGTAAATCGCGCGAAGTTTAATGATCGGTGTCAATCAATGTCAAATGTTTAATGGAGTAAAAGCGAGGAAGGTAAGAAGTTAATATTTGTATGGTGGATGTTTTGATAAAATAAATTTGATGATGGTTGGAAAATATAAATAATTAAGCATTAATACACGAATAATCATATTTAATATTTATATATAGTGCTTTTATTACGCAGAATATTTTCAGAATTTAGCCTGTGACAATGAGGCAAGCGAGCGGGCAACATTGAACATGCGATGTTAAGAATGTTAACGATATTCGGTATCTGAAACCAGCTCCTGCATGTGTCAGCAGGAGCGAGTAAAAATAGAGGAAGCGGTGATTACATTGATCAGAAGGCAGTCTTTGAGAACCCGGTCATCTCTTGCAGGCCCATTTCACGGCCCAGTGCGGTCATCGGGTGCACAACCACCAGCCCGCGAACGCTCTTCTTCAGCTTGCCCATATCAGCTTGCTCTTTTTTCGTAATCGCACGCTGGAATGGCATCTTCATCAGCTTTTGCGCTTCTTTACTGAGTTTCTGGCTATGAACTTCGCGCAGACGCGCAATTTCAGCTTCCAGCGTGGCTTTCTCTTTTTCCAGCTCGGCATATTTGTCTGCGGCTTCAACCAGTGACAGATCGGCTTGCTGATGGCGGATGGCGTCCAGGCGATCGCTGAGACGTTTGATTTCGTTTTTTTCGACTTCTTTCATTTGATGGCTTCTGATAAAGATAAATTTATAGTCCCTAGTATGCGCGACCAGGCACTTTGTTCACAACTGATGACATTGTAATAGTTCTTCCTTGCAACCAGTTACATGCTCAAAAACCATGTAACGTTTTGATTTGTAGTAAAATTAAAAGAAAAAGATAACCAGTGAGGGTGAACATTGAGGAATAAGCACGTTTTCCTTAATGCCATCTTGACCTGGATCCTAAACTAAAATTGGCGGCCGCGCATTCCCGGCGCGGGGTAATACGGAGATATTATCATGGGCAAATTAGGTGAAAACGTTCCGCATCTGATCGACAAAGCCGTAGATTTTATGGCATCAAGCCAGGCGTTCCGGGAGTATCTGAAAAAGCTTCCTCCCCGCGACGCTATTCCGTCCGGTATACCTGAGGATAGCGTGCCGTTATATCTGCAACGTCTGGAGTATTATCGTCGGCTTTATCGGCCGAAGCAGGTTGAGAAGCAGTAATCGCTTACTTTTGAAAGGCTTTTTTTAAGCTGATTTTGGAAATCAGCTCTGTCAGTGAAAGGACCATTGTTGAACGCACAGCTTGTTGGTAACGCTGAATTTGCATCGCATACAAACTGGAATCCGTTGGTTCAAATTGTGGCGGCGGTGGGATCGCCGCCACGCAGTGCAGCTCGCCAAATGGCCCAATAATTTCATCATCGGTAAAGGCATACTCGTTACCGTCGTGATTCAGCTCTTCACGCAGCGCCATCAAGAGTTCCGCATCTTCATATTCGTTGCGGCTAATCACGCCAAGCCCATAAATCAGCTTTAAGCGCACGGAAAGGTCGCCCAGCGGACCATCGCCGTCGAGTAACGGTTCTACAGCATACTTCACCGCGTAATCGTCTTTGCGGAATACCTGAAGCACCAGAAGATTCACCGCCTCGGTCAGGAGATCAACGGCGGTGATCAAAAAGCTTCGCACGGTTTTGCCAGCATTCAGACGCTCAAGCACACGGTTTTCAAAGGCCTGGGTTTGTTCCATTGTTGCCTGCATATCTGACAATCTGTTGTTCAGGCGCAGGGTTTTCTGCGCCTGGTCTACCATTATTTTGCGTTATAAGCCGTGACTGCTTCGGCGACTACCTCGCTGTTAGCATCAAGCCCGGAAATTTGCGCCAGCGCTTCCTGCGGGCCTTTCTCGGTAATCAGTGCCGCCAGTTCCTGCGCCTGCGGATCATCTTCACTACGGAAATGCATCGCGGCGGCGATACCTTCAATCAGGTTTTTGTGCGGCAAACCGTACTCCAGCGTACCCAACAGCGGTTTTACCAAACGATCGCCAGCGCTCAGTTTACGCAGCGGCTGACGCCCTACACGCTCCACATCATCCTTCAGATACGGATTTTCAAAACGACCGAGGATTTTCTGGATGTATGCTGCATGTTTGTCAGCATCAAAGCCATAGCGCTTGATCAGTACAGCGCCGCTTTCTTCCATCGCACCTTTTACCACTGCACGGATTTTCTCGTCGAGAATTGCATCACGAATGGTCTGATGGCCCGCCAGTTTTCCGAGGTACGCGGTTATAGCATGACCTGTGTTCAGGGTGAAGAGTTTACGCTCGACAAATGCCATCAGGTTGTCTGTTAATTCCATACCTGGGATGTTCGGCAGTGTGCCTTTGAACTGGGTTTTATCAACAATCCATTCGCTGAAGGTTTCTACCGTGACTTCCAGCGGATCGTTAGTTGCAGAAGCGGAAGGCGGTACGATGCGGTCAACGGCGGAATCGACAAAGCCAACATGCTCTTCTACCCACGCTTTGGCATCTTCCGGCAGGGCGTTCATCACATGGCCTTTCAGTTGCGTGGTGCCGCGAACCATGTTTTCACAGGCGATGATGTTCAGCGGGGATTCATTACCTTGCTCTTTACGTTTCACCAGCCCTTTAGCGATGGCAGGAGCTATACGTTCCAGCACGACCGGGCCAACGGCGGTAGTGACTAAATCAACCTGAGCAATCAGATCAACGACATCATCACCAATGCTGCTGACGGCATTTACACCGGAAACGGTATCCACCTGCTCGGTTTCGCCGACCACATGAACCTGATAGCTATGACGGGCATTCAGGGCATCAAGCACCACCTGATTTACATCGGCAAACGTCAGTTGGATACCCGCGTCCGCCAGCAGTTTACCGATAAAGCCACGACCGATATTACCTGCGCCAAAATGTAATGCTTTCATAGTATTAACCTTCATCAATGTTTTTACCCGAGAGGGCTGGGGTGAGGCATTTCCCTCACCCAAACCCTCTCCGTGAGGAGAGGGGCAGCGCCGGATGCGGCGTAAACGCCTTATCTGGCCTACAAGAACGTGCAAATTCAACAAACTGCGCTTTGTTTTGTAGGCCTGATAAGCGAAGCGCATCAGGCAATCAGCCCACCCTCTCCATGTAGAGAGGGGCAGCGCCGGATGCGGCGTAAACGCCTTATCCGGCCTACAATCGTGCAAATTCAACAAACTGCGCTTTGTTTTGTAGGCCTGATAAGCGAAGCGCATCAGGCAATCAGCCCCACCTTCTCCATGTGGAGAGGGTGGGATTGGATTACTTACGACCTGCCAGCAGTTCCAGCACTTCATCCACGCTGGTGGTGTGTGCCAGACGCTCGATGACGGACTCATCATCCAGGGCGTTGGTCAGGCTGGTGATAACCTGAATGTGCTCGTTGTTACGGGCTGCAATACCAATCACCAGACGGGCAATGTCATCTTCTTCTTCACCGAAGCGCACGCCTTCCGGGTACTGGCAGAACACGACGCCCGTTTTCAGCACGCGATCTTTCG
Organism: Escherichia sp. E14S1; assembly: GCF_004211995.1. Classification (NCBI taxonomy): domain Bacteria; kingdom Pseudomonadati; phylum Pseudomonadota; class Gammaproteobacteria; order Enterobacterales; family Enterobacteriaceae; genus Escherichia; species Escherichia sp. E14S1. The sequence continues at coordinate 97,645 of NZ_RHJQ01000006.1, read as the reverse complement.
CTTCAACCGTACCGTGCGGCACGGCGATAGACTCACCCAGGTAAGTCGGGGTCAGTTTTTCACGGTCCAGCATCGCCTGTACGTATTCCGGCTCAACATAACCGCCTTTCACCAGCTGCTCGCCAGCAAAACGAATCGCTTCTTCTTTGGTGGCCGCTTTGCGACCGAGGAAGATGTTTTCCGCGCCGAGCTTGAACAGGTTGGCATTAGAATCGTCAAAGCTGTCTTTCAGGCTGTCTTTTACTTTCACTTCGTTTTCAGTATGACGCTGGGCAGCAACCAGACGTTCAGTCAGGCTGGTGTACAGGCCGCTATCGAGGAAGTTAGTCAGCGAAATATGTTGTGCCTGCGGAACCTGGCGCATAGCGCGTTCGGTCAGATCACGGTGAGTGATGACCAGGTCCACATCCGGCGGTAGGTTGTTGATCGCGCTGTTGGTAACTGAAATCTGCGACAGACCCGCATCCTGAATTTTCTTACGCAGCACACCTGCGCCCATCGCACTGGAACCCATACCGGCGTCACAGGCAACGATGATTTTACGTACGTGGCTCAGGTCGTTAGTCACATCGCCAGCAGACAGCGGAGACGCGCCTTTAGACTCAGCTTTCATTTCCTGAACGCGACGTGCTGCAGCTTCAATATCATCTTCTTCTTTTACTTTGCTGGTTTTCAGCAAAATAGCAGAGACAACGAAGGACACAGCCATCGCCGCACACACACCTGCGATGTTAGCGAAATAAGCACCTTTTGGCGTCATCGCCAGTACCGCGAGGATAGAACCCGGAGATGCCGGAGAAACCAAACCACCGCCCAGAATAGTCAGCGTGAACACGCCAGTCATACCGCCGAGGATAACGGCCAGAATCAGACGCGGGTTCATCAACACATACGGGAAGTAAATTTCGTGGATACCACCCAGGAAGTGGATGATTGCCGCACCGCCCGCAGACTGTTTAGCGCTACCACGACCAAAGAACATGTACGCCAGCAGAACACCCATACCCGGACCCGGGTTAGCTTCAATCAGGAAGAAGATGGATTTACCCAGTTCATGGGACTGCTGAATACCCAGCGGCGAGAAGATACCGTGGTTAATGGCGTTGTTGAGGAAAAGGATTTTCGCTGGCTCAACAAAGATGGACGCCAGCGGCAGCATGTCATGGACAACCATGAAGTTAACGCCCGCAGCCAGCATTTTGGACAGGGCTTCAACCAGCGGACCAATCCCCATGAATGCCAGAATAGCGAGGATCATCCCCATGATACCGGCAGAGAAGTTGTTCACCAGCATCTCAAAACCGGATTTGATTTTACCGTCTACCCAGCGGTCGAAATGCTTAATGCACCAGCCACCCAGCGGACCTGCAATCATAGAACCGAGGAACATCGGCATATCTGCGCCGACGATAACGCCCATGGTGGTGATGGCACCGACTACGCCGCCACGTTCGCCGCCTACCAGCTTACCACCGGTATAACCGATCAGTAGCGGCAGGAGGTAGGTGATCATCGGCCCGACCAGCTTCGCCAGCGTTTCGTTCGGTAACCACCCTGTTGGAATAAATAACGCGGTGATGATACCCCACGCGATAAACGCGCCGATATTCGGCATCACCATGTTGCTGAGGAAACGACCAAAGCTTTGCACTTTGATCTTAATATCGGATGACATAAAAACACCCCTTCTTATGTTTGCTGTCGCGCAGGCTGGAAGCCCGAGGTTTTTTGTTAATGTGGCGGCAGAGGTAGCCGGACCTTGTAGATACTGCGAAATCTGGCACTGAATCGGTTAACTGTCCAGTTGATGGCCTTTTGTGTGATGTCAATCACATAAATATAGGGGGTAGAGAGGTAATTGACGTGATGTTCATCACAAAACGCTTGTGTAAAAAAGCAACAAGACGGCGATTTTCGCTAAAAATGGCATTTAAATGTGAGTAACGTCACATTTTTATTTTGACGGTTTGTTGAATCTTTGTGATCTAAATCACAAAATATTTTCTCACGGCGTTCACCTGATGTGATCTACAGCATGTTATGCCTTAGTCATAAAATCGTTATGTAACTAAGCAACTCATCGCTTCTTAAAATTATTCTTCGGTGTGATGGCGAGAATCGCAAACCCGGATTATTGTCAAATAATCAGCCCGACGCGTATCTGGCTGCCAGCCCATAACAACTCTGATAAGCGTGAATTCGAGGCAGCTATGTTTCTAAACTATTTCGCGTTGGGAGTGCTGATCTTCGTCTTTCTGGTGATTTTTTATGGAATCATCGCGATACATGACATCCCCTATCTGATTGCCAAAAAGCGCAACCATCCTCATGCCGATGCCATTCATACCGCAGGGTGGGTCAGCTTGTTTACGCTCCACATTATCTGGCCGTTCCTGTGGATCTGGGCCACGCTTTACCAACCGGAACGCGGCTGGGGGATGCAGTCGCATATTACGCCGCAAGAGAGGGCGCCTGACCCGGACATCGCTGCGCTTTCTGACCGTATCTCCCGGCTGGAACATCAACTCGCCGCCGAGAAAAAACCTGACTACTCCACGTTTCCGGAGATCTAATCATGGATCTGTTGATTGTCTTAACTTACGTGGCGCTGGCGTGGGCAGTATTTAAAATCTTCCGCATTCCGGTGAATCAGTGGACGCTGGCGACGGCGGCGCTCGGCGGTGTGTTTTTGGTGAGTGGTTTGATTTTACTGATGAATTATAACCATCCCTACACTTTTACGGCGCAAAAGGCGGTGATAGCTATCCCTATCACGCCACAGGTGACGGGGATCGTGACTGAAGTCACCGATAAAAATAATCAGCTTATTCAGAAGGGCGAGGTGCTTTTTAAGCTCGACCCGGTACGTTACCAGGCGCGAGTAGACAGACTTCAGGCTGATCTGATGACGGCGACGCATAACATCAAAACGCTGCGGGCGCAGCTCACTGAAGCGCAGGCTAACACCACTCAGGTTTCAGCGGAGCGCGATCGGCTGTTTAAAAATTATCAACGCTACCTGAAAGGCAGCCAGGCGGCGGTGAATCCGTTCTCGGAACGTGACATCGACGATGCGCGGCAAAATTTCCTCGCGCAGGATGCGTTAGTGAAAGGCTCGGTGGCGGAGCAGGCGCAGATCCAGAGCCAGCTCGACAGCATGGTCAACGGTGAGCAATCGCAGATTGTGAGCTTAAGAGCGCAACTTACTGAAGCAAAATATAACCTTGAGCAGACCGTCATTCGCGCGCCAAGCAATGGCTACGTTACTCAGGTACTGATCCGCCCAGGTACATACGCAGCTGCCTTGCCGCTGCGTCCGGTTATGGTTTTCATCCCTGAGCAAAAACGGCAAATTGTCGCCCAATTTCGGCAAAACTCGCTGTTACGTCTGAAACCCGGCGATGATGCGGAAGTGGTGTTTAACGCGCTGCCTGGGCAGGTGTTCCACGGCAAACTGACCAGTATTTTACCTGTCGTGCCTGGCGGCTCGTATCAGGCGCAGGGGGTACTGCAATCATTAACGGTCGTGCCCGGCACGGACGGTGTGCTGGGAACCATTGAACTGGACCCTAACGATGATATCGATGCCTTACCCGACGGCATCTACGCCCAGGTGGCGGTTTACTCCGACCATTTCAGCCATGTTTCGGTGATGCGGAAGGTACTGCTAAGAATGACCAGTTGGATGCATTATCTTTATTTGGATCATTGAGACCTATATCACCTGTGTTTTGCGTGAGCCTGGGCCATACTGATATTTTTCCTCGCACAAAGGACTCGGCATGAAACTCGTCGGTAGCTACACCAGCCCGTTTGTACGCAAACTTTCTATTCTGTTGTTAGAAAAGGGCATAACTTTCGAATTTATTAATGAACTGCCCTATAGCGCGGACAATGGCGTGGCGCAATTTAACCCGTTAGGGAAAGTGCCGGTGCTGGTGACCGAAGAGGGCGAATGCTGGTTTGATTCGCCGATCATCGCCGAATATATTGAATTAATGAATGTTGCTCCGGCGATGTTGCCGCGCGATCCGCTGGAGTCGTTGCGAGTGCGCAAAATTGAGGCGCTGGCGGATGGCATTATGGATGCCGGGCTGGTGTCGGTGCGTGAACAGGCGCGTCCGGCGGCGCAGCAGTCTGAAGATGAATTGTTACGCCAGCGGGAGAAAATCAACCGCAGCCTGGATGTGCTGGAAGGATATCTGGTCGATGGCACGCTCAAAACTGATACAGTCAATCTGGCGACTATCGCCATTGCCTGTGCCGTCGGGTATCTCAATTTCCGCCGCGTTGCGCCGGGCTGGTGTGTGGACCGCCCACACTTAGTCAAACTGGTCGAGAATCTCTTTAGCCGCGAAAGCTTCGCTCGCACCGAACCGCCAAAGGCTTGATGCGCGATATGTCCTCCTGACCCATCTCACGTTACAATCCGTGGTTATGTTAAACGCCCTTCTCCGTGCGAGAGGGCCTTGATGAGCCTGGTTTCCTATGACAACCGAAACGCGTTCCCTCTATAGTCAACTTCCAGCTATCGATCGCTTATTGCGTGATAGCTCTTTCCTTTCTTTGCGTGATACTTATGGCCATACCCGTGTCGTGGAGTTGCTGCGTCAGATGCTTGACGAAGCGCGGGAAATGATTCGCGACAGCCAGTCGCTGCCTGCATGGTGTGAAAACTGGGCGCAAGAGGTTGATGCTCGTCTGGCGAAAGAGGCGCAGAGCGCGCTGCGTCCGGTGATCAACCTGACGGGAACCGTGCTGCATACTAATCTTGGGCGGGCATTGCAGGCGGAAGCGGCGGTTGAGGCTGTTACGCAAGTTATGCGTTTGCCGGTGACGCTGGAATATGATCTGGATGACGCCGGACGCGGGCATCGCGATCGTGCGCTGGCGCAGTTGTTATGTCGCATCACCGGCGCAGAAGATGCCTGTATCGTCAATAACAATGCGGCGGCGGTGCTGCTGATGTTGGCAGCTACTGCCAGTGGTAAAGAAGTGGTGGTTTCTCGCGGCGAACTGGTGGAGATTGGCGGCGCGTTTCGTATTCCCGATGTCATGCGTCAGGCAGGCTGCACCCTACATGAAGTAGGGACCACCAACCGCACGCACGCGAATGATTATCGTCAGGCAGTGAATGAAAATACCGCGCTGCTGATGAAGGTGCATACCAGTAATTACAGCATTCAAGGCTTCACCAAAGCGATAGACGAAGCTGAACTGGTGGCGCTCGGCAAAGAACTGGATGTTCCCGTGGTGACTGATTTAGGCAGTGGTTCGCTGGTGGATCTCAGTCAGTATGGTTTGCCAAAAGAGCCTATGCCGCAGGAGTTGATTGCGGCGGGCGTCAGCCTGGTGAGCTTCTCCGGCGACAAGTTGTTAGGCGGGCCGCAGGCAGGGATTATCGTTGGTAAAAAAGAGATGATCGCGCGTTTGCAGAGTCACCCGCTGAAACGTGCATTACGTGCAGATAAAATGACACTCGCGGCGCTGGAAGCCACGTTGCGTCTTTATTTACACCCTGAAGCACTGAGTGAAAAATTACCGACCCTGCGTCTGCTTACCCGCAGCGCAGAGGTCATTCAAATCCAGGCGCAACGGTTGCAGGCACCCCTTGCCGCTCACTATGGCGCGGAGTTTGCGGTACAGGTTATGCCATGCCTTTCGCAGATTGGCAGTGGTTCGCTGCCGGTGGATCGTCTGCCGAGCGCGGCATTGACGTTTACGCCTCATGACGGACGCGGTAGCCACCTTGAGTCATTAGCTGCTCGCTGGCGTGAATTGCCGATTCCGGTGATTGGGCGCATTTATGACGGGCGTCTGTGGCTGGACCTACGCTGCCTTGAAGATGAGCAACGGTTTTTGGAGATGTTGTTGAAATGATTATTGCGACTGCCGGACACGTTGACCACGGCAAAACGACGTTATTACAGGCGATTACGGGCGTAAATGCTGACCGTCTGCCGGAAGAAAAGAAGCGTGGGATGACCATCGATCTCGGCTATGCCTACTGGCCGCAGCCAGATGGACGCGTGCCTGGTTTTATCGACGTTCCCGGTCATGAAAAGTTTCTTTCCAACATGCTGGCGGGCGTCGGAGGTATTGATCACGCGCTGCTGGTGGTGGCGTGCGATGACGGCGTGATGGCACAGACCCGTGAGCATCTGGCGATTTTGCAGCTTACCGGTAACCCGATGCTGACAGTGGCATTGACTAAAGCCGATCGCGTGGACGAAGCGCGTGTTGATGAGGTTGAACGCCAGGTAAAGGAGGTGCTGCGGGAATACGGTTTTGCTGAGGCAAAACTGTTTATCACCGCAGCGACCGAAGGACGGGGAATTGATGCCCTGCGCGATCATCTGCTTCAGTTGCCGGAACGCGAACACGCCAGCCAACATAGTTTCCGACTCGCTATCGACCGCGCATTTACCGTAAAAGGTGCCGGGCTGGTGGTCACTGGTACGGCGTTAAGCGGGGAAGTGAAGGTAGGTGATTCACTATGGCTGACAGGTGTAAATAAACCGATGCGCGTGCGTGCGCTGCATGCGCAAAACCAGCCAACAGAAACCGCCCATGCCGGGCAGCGTATCGCGCTTAACATCGCTGGTGATGCGGAAAAAGAACAGATTAACCGTGGCGACTGGCTGCTTGCCGATGTGCCGCCAGAGCCGTTCACACGAGTGATTGTCGAGTTACAAACCCATACGCCGCTGACCCAGTGGCAGCCGCTGCATATTCACCACGCCGCCAGCCACGTTACGGGACGCGTTTCGCTGCTGGAAGATAACCTTGCCGAGCTGGTGTTCGACACGCCGCTGTGGCTGGCGGATAACGATCGCCTGGTGCTGCGCGATATCTCTGCCCGTAACACGTTGGCGGGGGCGCGGGTGGTGATGCTTAACCCGCCGCGTCGCGGTAAACGTAAGCCGGAATATCTGCAATGGCTGGCGTCACTGGCACGCACACAAAGCGATGCCGACGCACTGACCGTTCATCTGGAGCGCGGTGCGGTTAACCTTGCCGATTTCGCCTGGGCGCGTCAGCTCAATGGTGAAGGGATGCGCGAATTACTGCAACAGCCGGGCTATATTCAGGCTGGTTACAGTTTGTTGAACGCTCCAGTTGCCGCCCGCTGGCAACGTAAAATTCTCGACACATTAGCAACTTATCATGAGCAACATCGCGATGAACCTGGTCCAGGACGCGAGCGTCTGCGGCGCATGGCGTTGCCGATGGAAGATGAAGCACTGGTGCTGTTGCTGATTGAAAAGATGCGCGAAAGCGGCGACATTCACAGCCATCATGGTTGGCTGCATCTGCCGGATCACAAAGCGGGATTTAGCGAAGAGCAGCAAGCAATCTGGCAAAAAGTGGAACCGCTGTTTGGCAACGAGCCGTGGTGGGTGCGTGACCTGGCAAAAGAGACGGGAACTGACGAACAGGCAATGCGCCTGACACTACGGCAGGCGGCGCAGCAGGGGATAATTACGGCGATCGTTAAAGATCGTTATTACCGTAACGATCGGATTGTCGAGTTTGCCAACATGATCCGCGATCTCGATCAGGAGTGTGGCTCGACCTGTGCGGCGGATTTCCGCGATCGCTTAGGTGTTGGTCGAAAACTGGCAATTCAAATTCTGGAATATTTTGACCGCATTGGTTTTACGCGTCGTCGGGGAAATGATCATTTATTGCGTGACGCATTATTATTTTCGCATAAATAAGATAATGATTAATTCATATTAAATGCGAATTACTTTAAAAGTCTTATAAATTTTGAAAAAGCGCATTAGAACATGAGTCTAATGTGCTTTTTTTAATATACGATTCTAAAAAGAATAATATCGATCAACTTTTTAAATATAAATCCTCTGTAAGCTGCCCGCCCTTTTACCCTCGTTCTGGAGTGTGTTATGGCAGCTTCCACATTTTTTATTCCTTCTGTTAATGTCATTGGCGAAGATTCTTTAAAAGATGCGCTGAATATGATGGAGGAATATGGTTTTCGCCGTATATTAATTGTTACTGACAGAATGCTAGCGAAATTAGGTATGGCGGGAGAGGTACAAAAAGCCTTATATGACCGCAATATTTTTAGCATTATTTATGAGGGTACCCAACCTAATCCGACCACGAAGAATGTCGCAGAAGGTTTGAAAATGTTGAAGGAAAATAACTGCGACAGCGTGATCTCCTTAGGCGGCGGTTCTCCGCACGACTGCGCAAAAGGTATTGCACTGGTAGCCGCTAACGGTGGTGATATCCGTGATTATGAAGGCGTAGACCGCTCTGCAAAACCACAGTTGCCGATGATTGCCATTAATACCACGGCGGGTACAGCATCTGAAATGACCCGTTTTTGCATCATCACCGACGAAGTGCGACATATCAAAATGGCGATTGTGGATAAACACGTTACCCCGCTGCTTTCGGTTAATGATTCCTCGCTGATGATCGGTATGCCTAAGTCACTGACCGCAGCTACCGGGATGGATGCTCTCACTCATGCCATCGAAGCGTATGTGTCTATTGCGGCAACGCCAATTACTGATGCCTGTGCGCTGAAAGCAATGACCATGATTGCAGAAAATCTACCGTTAGCCGTCGAAGATGGCAGCAACGCTAAAGCGCGTGAAGCAATGGCTTATGCCCAGTTCCTCGCAGGTATGGCATTCAATAACGCTTCTCTGGGTTATGTTCATGCGATGGCGCATCAGTTAGGTGGCTTTTACGATCTACCGCACGGCGTTTGTAATGCCATTCTGCTGCCGCACGTGCAGTTATATAACAGCAAAGTTGTTGCATCACGTTTGCGTGACTGCGCCGCGGCGATGGGTGTGAACGTCACAGGTAAAAATGATGCTGAAGGGGCAGAAGCCTGTATTAACGCGATTCGCGACCTGGCGAAGAAAGTGGATATCCCGGCAGGTCTGCGTGACCTGAACGTTAAAGAAGAAGATTTCCCGGAGCTGGCAAGCAATGCCCTGAAAGACGCTTGTGGCTTTACTAACCCGATTCAGGCAACTGAGGAAGAAATTGTGGCGATTTATCGCGCTGCAATGTAATCCCCATTCTCTTGCGGCTGGCGTATTGTCAGCCGCTATCTCAAAATTTGCGATTTTTGAGATAGTTTCTTTAGTCTGCTATACACTATCTCAATATTGCGCTTTTTTGAGATAAGCAAATGGCTATCAAATCACCTCCCAGACTGATTCCTTTATCACACTTATCGGGTGAGGAACTCCAGGCCCACTTACGCTTTAACCGGGTTACCGATGAAAAAGGACGTTATCTGCCTTTTGATGAGTTGCAGTACCGCATCAAAAAAGGGGAAAACATTGAAGTGGCGTGGACGCTTACCCGGCTGGCGCGCAACGCGGCGATCCAGCGAATCAATTATTGCAATGAAGCGGGTGAGCAGGCCGGATTCAACATTACGCCAGTGATTGCAGAAGCGTGCGAGCTTGTCGACAAACATGCAACCGCGCTGGCGCTGAAAGATCAGACTGAACGGTTACGCGGGGCGGGCGCCGAGTTAAGCCAGTTACGCCTGGAAGAGCCGATTACCAGTTCCCAACTGGAAGGTGCGAATACCACGACGCTGGTGGCGAGAAAAATGCTGGAAACAGGGCGGGCGCCACGCACTGAAGACGAGCATATGATTGCGGGAAATGCCCGGCTGATGGCGGAAATTCCGCAATTACTCACAGAACCGCTGACACCTGCGCTTATACGTCAGTTACATGCTATTGGTATGGGGGGAATAAATGACGCGAAATATCGTCCGGGTGAATTTCGTGAAACAGATGATGTCGTGATCGCCGATTATGACGGCAATATTGTGCACCAACCGCCCGCTGCGGCATTGTTGCCGGAACGACTGGAAAAAGTTTGCCAGTGGTTAAACAGCCATGAAGGGTATATTCACCCGCTGGTCCGCGCCTGCATTCTGTATTTTATGCTGGCCCATGAACATCCGTTTCGCGATGGCAACGGGCGCACCAGTCGGGCGCTGTTTTACTGGTATATGCTGAAATCGGGCTACGATGTCTTTAAATATATTTCCATCAGCCGTTTGCTTCATGTTGCACCAGTCAAATATGCCACCAGCTACCAGTACACTGAATCAGATGGTATGGATCTGACTTATTTCCTTGAATATCAGGCGGGTGTCATTAAACGTGCTGTGCAAAACTGGCAGCAGCATATTGATGAAATTATGCAACGAAGCGCAAAACTTGACCGCCTATTGTTCAGTTCTGGTGTACTTAGGCGACTGAATCCGCGTCAGGTAACACTTCTGAATGTGATGCTCGCCAATCCGGGGAAAGAGTACACAGTTTCTGAAACCAGCGCGAGTCTGGGCGTCTCTGATAATACAGCGCGAACTGATTTACGGACGATTGTTAAAGAAGGATTTGCGCAAGAGAAGAAAATTAATGACCAGCAAGTAGTGTACGTCGCACATTACCCGCTGTAGTCCTTGCCAGTAAATTCGTGATAGCCGTCGTAAAGCTGTTACCGACTGGCGAAGATTTCGCCAGTCACGTCTACCCTTGTTATACCTCACACCGCAAGGAGACGATCATGACCAACAATCCCCCTTCAGCACAGATTAAGCCCGGCGAGTATGGTTTTCCCCTCAAGTTAAAAACCCGCTATGACAACTTTATTGGCGGCGAGTGGGTCGCGCCCGCCGATGGCGAGTATTACCAGAACCTGACGCCGGTAACCGGGCAGTTGTTGTGCGAAGTGGCGTCTTCGGGCAAACGAGATATCGATCTGGCGCTGGATGCTGCGCATAAAGTGAAAGATAAATGGGCGCATACCTCGGTGCAGGATCGCGCAGCGATTCTGTTTAAGATTGCCGATCGGATGGAGCAGAACCTCGAGCTGTTAGCGACGGCAGAAACCTGGGATAACGGCAAACCCATTCGCGAAACCAGTGCTGCCGATGTGCCGCTGGCGATTGACCATTTCCGCTATTTCGCCTCGTGTATTCGGGCGCAGGAAGGCGGGATCAGTGAAGTTGATAGCGAAACCGTGGCTTATCACTTCCACGAACCGTTAGGTGTGGTGGGGCAGATTATCCCGTGGAACTTCCCGCTGCTGATGGCGAGCTGGAAAATGGCTCCCGCGCTGGCGGCGGGCAACTGCGTGGTGCTGAAACCCGCACGACTTACCCCGCTTTCTGTACTGCTGCTAATGGAAATCGTCGGTGATTTACTGCCGCCGGGCGTGGTGAACGTGGTCAACGGTGCGGGCGGCGAAATTGGCGAATATCTGGCGACTTCAAAACGTATTGCCAAAGTGGCATTTACTGGCTCAACGGAAGTGGGTCAGCAGATTATGCAGTACGCCACGCAAAACATTATTCCAGTGACGCTGGAGCTGGGCGGTAAATCGCCCAATATCTTCTTTGCTGACGTGATGGATGAAGAAGATGCCTTTTTCGATAAGGCGCTGGAAGGCTTTGCATTGTTTGCTTTTAACCAGGGCGAAGTCTGTACCTGCCCAAGCCGTGCTTTAGTGCAGGAGTCTATCTACGAACGCTTCATGGAACGCGCCATCCGCCGTGTTGAAAGTATTCGTAGCGGTAACCCGCTCGACAGCGTGACACAAATGGGCGCGCAGGTATCTCACGGGCAACTGGAAACCATCCTCAATTACATTGATATCGGTAAAAAAGAGGGCGCAGATGTGCTCACCGGCGGGCGGCGCAAGTTGCTGGAAGGCGAGCTGAAAGATGGTTACTACCTTGAACCGACTATCCTGTTTGGTCAGAACAATATGCGTGTTTTCCAGGAAGAAATATTTGGCCCGGTGCTGGCGGTAACCACCTTTAAAACGATGGACGAGGCGCTGGAGCTGGCGAACGACACACAATATGGCCTGGGTGCAGGCGTCTGGAGTCGTAACGGCAATCTGGCCTATAAGATGGGGCGCGGCATTCAGGCCGGGCGCGTGTGGACCAACTGTTATCATGCCTACCCGGCACACGCAGCGTTTGGCGGCTACAAACAGTCGGGCATCGGACGCGAAACCCATAAGATGATGCTGGAGCATTATCAGCAAACCAAGTGTCTGCTGGTGAGCTACTCGGATAAACCGTTGGGGCTGTTCTGATGGTTTAGGCAGGCAACATTAATTGTTGCCTGCCTATGTTTTAGTTGTATAAAGCGGCAGTCGCTTTTAACTCATCGCTGAAAGAATAAATATCATCGAGAGATTCAATAGGATGGCGGGTTTCGTTTTTCTCTAAGTCAAATAGGCCAATATATTTTTGATTTCGATTGAAATGTAATCTACAGAGTGGCTTTCGATTATTGTCATCTACAAGTATACCAAAATAGCTTTTTGTATCTCTGTGGACTATTCGTGGTGCATCAAGCACTACGCGAACTATAGCTTTAACAATATGAAATCCTTCAAGCTCCTCCATAGTAGTAGCAATATCGGTTTCTTCTTTATTAATACATTCTACTTCTTCATTGTGTGAATTCGAATCAATTACAGATAATGAACCACCACCTATTGCCGATTTCAATCTTTCGTTTATTTGAGAGTTAATATATTGATTGGCAGCTTTCTTTGTTAATTTTGCAAACGTATCTTTTACTTTTTGTGTTAACATACCTTCATAAATTCTTGCTGCAAAGAATTTTACAAAATCCTCTTCAGGATTATTCATTTGTGCATGGAGAACTTTTTTAATTAAACTAACATATTTTAATTCACCTGCAGCATTAATTATTGATTCCAAATCAAATGCTGATTTAGTAAGTTTCTTTATCTCGGGAACAACTGTTTCATCTAAGTCAAGTAGATCTATCTCAAGAAATGGTTTTTCATCCATTTTATTAGGCGCTTCTAAATCAGTAAAAAATTTATAAACTTGTCCATTGGTTAGAATAGATATTCTTGCATTTGTTACATGGAAGTATCGAAAAAGCTGTGAAGCGTGATTTATATTTAGAGGATCGCCGATTTTTTTGCATTCAATGAGAATCTGAACCTCACCACTTTTTAAGATCGCATAGTCAATCTTTTCACCTTTCTTCGTTCCAATATCACATACAAACTCTGGGATAACTTCGGTAGGTTCAAAGACATCATAACCTAACACATTGTTAATGAACGGCATTACGAAAGCATTTTTGGTAGCCTCCTCAGTTTCAATGACCCCGGCTTGTTGTTTTATTTTTGTGGATAATGAATTCAGCTTATCTATAAACACCATAGACATTATAACTCCTTTTATATATTTAATAAAAATGCGATTTATAAAAATATAGAAAATATTTATATATTAACGTTTTATCATTGGTCATAGTTAATGTATAACACAAAAAATAATGTTTGCACATTGTAAATACAATGGTGAAACAAGCTTGATATTTATCAAGAAAATAAAACAATGTCTGTTATTCTTTTATTAGTTATTTTAAACGTTCTATGAATACGAGTTGGAGCTATAGCAAGACTGGCTTCGATATCGCATGGATAATCTAATACAAGGTTTTTTAACGCCTAATACTATGAGTTATACGTAAATTGCGAGTCTCCTCGCATTTTTTCAACAAGTTACTGCACGTGGTTATTCTTCTTCCGAGCGACATTCCTGAATCAATTTTAGCCACCTGACGGCCTCTATAAATCGCGCTATCGTGATTGCTATCGCTAATTATATGTGTATCGTATGTATAATCATGGAAGGACAGGGATGTGAAAAGTGCAGACGTGATCGCCATCCTGAAACAGCATGGCTGGGAACATATTCGAACCCGCGGCAGTCATCATCAGTTTCGCCATCCTGTTCATCCGGGCCTGGTGACGGTCCCGCATCCTAAAAAAGATATTAAGCTAGGTACGCTGGCACAAATTGAGCGTCAGGCTGGTTTAACATTTTAAAATTTCAGGAGGCAATATGTTTTATCCCGCCTATATCCATAGCGATTCCGACGGTAGCGCCAGCGGTTTTTTCCCTGATGTTCCTGGCTGTTATTTTGCCGGGGATACGCTTGATGACGCTTTCCAGGATGCGCGAAGTGCACTGGTCGCACACTTTGAAACCTTGTGCGAGATGAATGAAGAGTTGCCTCTTCCTGGCTCCGTAGACGAACATCTGGCTCAGCAGGCGCAGGACTTTATTGGCGGGCAATGGTTGCTGGTGGATATCAATATGAATCAGTTCGAAGGTCGGGCTGAACGTATCAATATTACGATGCCGAAAAGGTTACTGAACAAGATTGATACCTACGTGCGCAATAACCCAGACTACGCCAACAGAAGTGCATTTCTGGCAGAAGCTGCCCGGCGTGTTTTGCCAGGAGTTTAATCTCGCGTTTCGATGGTGAGCGGGCGAACCAGGCTGTACAACCACAAACCAAAACAAGCGATAGTGCCAATCACCACGGTGAGGAACACACTGACTGACAGGCCTGCAAGCATTCCTGCGGGCAGGGCCAGCAGGCCGTGGATTACGGTGTCGTTCCATCTGACCTGATCGTAGCCAAACATGCCTAAAACGCCGCAAACCAGGCCGTAAATCACCATTGGTGTTCCGAGACCAATCAATAATAAACGGTAGATAATTGAAGGTTTAATACGCTTAATCTGTACTGTGGATGTTTTACTGGAGTTATTCATTAGTTTGGCCAATAGTTCCATTATTTCAATATGATAAGCCTCGACCTGTTTAAAAGCCAGGCAGCACATTTCAGAAAGTATATAAAAAACAATATGTCGTTATATAAATAAGGAAATTGCACTGCATCATGACATTTCATAATATGCGTTAATTGTTCTTTTTTATATTCTCTGAGGGAAATATGTTTCTGGATTATTTTGCACTGGGAGTGCTTATTTTTGTATTCCTGGTAATCTTCTATGGGATTATTATTTTACATGATATTCCCTACCTGATAGCGAAAAAACGCAACCATCCTCATGCCGATGCCATTCATGTTGCCGGTTGGGTGAGTTTGTTTACGCTGCATGTTATCTGGCCCTTTTTGTGGATTTGGGCCACGCTTTACCGCCCGGAGCGGGGATGGGGAATGCAAAGCCATGATTCATCCGTTATGCAACTACAACAGCGCATTGCCGGGCTGGAGAAACAGCTCGCCGACATGAAAGCTCCTTCTGCCGAGTAATATTTATGGATTTACTGATTATTTTGACCTATGTGGCTTTCGCATGGGCAATGTTTAAGATTTTTAAAATTCCCGTGAATAAATGGACCATCCCTACTGCGGCACTGGGCGGCATATTTATTGTCAGCGGCTTAATTCTATTAATGAACTATAACCATCCATACACCTTTAAAGCGCAAAAAGCGGTTATTTCCATTCCGGTTGTTCCGCAGGTGACGGGTGTAGTAATTGAAGTGACGGACAAGAAAAATACGCTGATTAAAAAAGGCGAAGTGCTATTTCGACTGGATCCGACGCGTTATCAGGCGCGGGTGGATCGGCTGATGGCGGATATCGTCACCGCAGAACATAAGCAGCGGGCATTGGGGGCAGAGTTAGATGAGATGGCGGCGAATACCCAGCAGGCAAAGGCCACACGGGATAAATTTGCCAAAGAGTACCAGCGTTACGCACGCGGCAGCCAGGCGAAAGTAAATCCGTTTTCAGAACGGGATATCGATGTGGCGCGGCAAAACTATCTGGCGCAGGAAGCCTCAGTGAAGTCATCGGCGGCGGAACAAAAACAGATCCAGAGCCAACTGGATAGCCTGGTGTTGGGGGAACATTCTCAAATCGCCAGCCTGAAAGCGCAGCTTGCGGAAGCAAAATATAACCTTGAGCAGACGGTAGTGCGTGCGCCGAGCGACGGTTACGTGACTCAGGTACTGATTCGTGCAGGAACGTATGCCGCGTCGCTGCCGCTGCGTCCGGTAATGGTGTTTATACCCGATCAGAAACGACAAATTGTGGCGCAGTTCCGCCAGAACTCCTTGCTGCGCCTGGCCCCCGGCGATGATGCGGAAGTGGTGTTTAATGCCCTGCCTGGTAAGGTCTTCAGCGGTAAGCTGGCAGCCATCAGTCCAGCTGTTCCTGGCGGGGCTTATCAGTCGACCGGCACTTTACAGTCCTTAAATACAGCACCAGGTTCTGATGGCGTTATCGCGACCATTGAGCTGGATGAGCATACTGATTTGAGCGCATTACCAGACGGTATTTACGCCCAGGTGGCGGTCTATTCCGATCATTTCAGCCATGTTTCGGTTATGCGCAAAGTGCTGTTACGCATGACCAGCTGGGTGCATTACCTTTATCTCGACCACTAATCTTTGTTTTCCGCCGCTTGTTCAGGCCGCAGTTGCTGCGACTGGGCAAGCTGGTGGCGAATTTCACGCAGCATCTCGTCCAACACATACTGGACCCGCCAGGGCTGGTATTCCCGTTTACGGAAGATAGCCACCAGATCCAGCCACCATTCATACGGTTGCTGAAAGCAGGGGATCAGCGTGCCGTCTTGCAGGTCGCTCTGCACACTTTTGTCTGGCGCAAACACTATCCCCAGGTGATTTCGCGCCAGCTCCAGCGCCGACTGAGTATTGTCACAGACGTAATTTCCCTTAACACGATAATCACGTACTTCTTTACTTCCGGCGACGTTGAAGCGCCAGATATTCGCGTCATCGATCATCATCGAGTCGATCAAAATACAGGAGTGATGTTCAAGTTCGTCTGGTCGGCTAATGGGGTGTTTCTCAAGATAAGTTTGGCTGGCATAGGCGGTTACTGCATATTGCGTAATAAAACTGGCAACCAGCGATTCATCTTTTGGTGGCGCGTAGCTGATTAAAACATCACAATCATCGGGAAATTCGACACCTTCATAAAAGGCGTTGCGCTCAAGATTGCAGGTTTTTAGCGATAAGGTGATTTCACCGATATCTTTAATTTTGTCGATAACGTGTTTGGATAAATAGGTAATAATGCCAGTTGGTGCGTAGATGGTAACCCGACCACGTTTCTCATGCTTATAATCTGCAATAAAATTATTAAGCTGCTCGTTTCTGTCGAGCATATCATTAATGTACGGTAATAGCGCGGTTCCAAAAGGCGTCAGCATCAATTGCCGTGTGGTTCTGTCAAAGACTTTTAAGCCCACTTTTGATTCAAAATCAGCAAGATATTTACTGACATTGGCCTGCGCGATGCCAAGCACGGTGGCAGCATGGCTGATATTTTCACTGGCAGCGATTACCGAGATAATTTTTAACTCCCGGTACTTGAGTTGTAATTTTGTCATCGCAACAGTCCAATTTATATATAATTTTATATATTACTATATAAATATGAATCTTGCACCGGAGAAATTGTAAGTATTACTATGCCGACTCTTTTTTATCTTAATTTAAAATGGAATGTCGGACATGTTAATTAACCGCAATATTGTGGCGTTATTTTTTATGCCTTTTATGGCAAGTGCAACTGCCGCAGAATTATCCGTTGGTGCTGGCGCAGTTTATAATGAATCGCCTTATCGCGGTTATAATGAAAATACCAAAGCAATTCCGCTGATCAGTTATGAGGGCGATTCTTTTTATGTCCGCCAGACGACGTTAGGTTTTATTCTGTCGCAAAGTGAAAAAAATGAACTTAGCCTGACTGCATCCTGGATGCCGCTGGAATTTGATCCTGCCGATAATGACGACCATGCTATGCAACAACTCGATAAGCGTGACAGTACGGCAATGGCGGGAGTTGCCTGGTATCACCATGAGCGTTGGGGGACCGTGAAAGCTTCTGCGGCAGCTGATGTTCTGGATAACAGTAACGGTTGGGTAGGTGAGTTATCGTTATTCCACAAAATGCAGATAGGTCGCCTGTCGCTGACACCTGCTCTTGGCGTTCTCTATTATGACGAGAATTTCAGTGACTATTACTATGGCATTTCAGAGAGCGAGTCTCGTCGCAGCGGTCTGGCGAGTTATACCGCGCAAGATGCCTGGGTGCCTTATGTCAGCCTGACGGCAAAATACCCCATCGGAGAACACGTCGTATTAATGGCGAGTGCCGGATACAGTGAGCTGCCAGAAGAGATTACTAACAGCCCAATGATTGACCGTAATGAAAGTTTTACTTTTGTCACCGGCGTGAGTTGGCGTTTTTAATTGACTGGGTAGAAAAGCTGACCGGAATCATCTCGGGCATTCCCCTATGAAAAGTACGGCATTGATAATCATTTTCAATATCATTTAATTAACTATAATGAACCAACTGCTTACGCGGCATTAACAATCGGCCGCCCGACAATACTGGAGATGAATATGAGCTATACCCTGCCATCCCTGCCGTATGCTTACGATGCCCTGGAACCGCACTTCGATAAGCAGACCATGGAAATCCACCACACCAAACACCATCAGACCTACGTCAACAACGCCAACGCGGCGCTGGAAAGCCTGCCAGAATTCGCTAACCTGCCGGTTGAAGAGCTGATCACCAAACTGGACCAGCTGCCAGCAGACAAAAAAACCGTTCTGCGCAACAACGCTGGCGGTCACGCTAACCACAGTCTGTTCTGGAAAGGTCTGAAAAAAGGCACCACCCTGCAGGGCGATCTGAAAGCGGCTATCGAACGTGATTTCGGTTCCGTTGATAACTTCAAAGCAGAATTTGAAAAAGCGGCAGCTTCCCGCTTTGGTTCCGGCTGGGCATGGCTGGTGCTGAAAGGCGATAAACTGGCGGTGGTTTCTACTGCTAACCAGGACTCCCCGCTGATGGGCGAAGCCATTTCTGGCGCTTCCGGCTTCCCGATTGTGGGCCTGGATGTGTGGGAACACGCTTACTACCTGAAATTCCAGAACCGTCGTCCGGACTACATCAAAGAGTTCTGGAACGTAGTGAACTGGGATGAAGCTGCGGCACGTTTCGCGGCGAAAAAATAATCGCATCTTGCCTGCTGCAATGAGGCGTTTACGCCTCTTGTCAGCATAAAAAACAAACCATCGTGCATAACGGTGGTTTTTTTGTGATCAATTTCAAAAGAAAAACAATGATCCTATAAAATTAAAACGACGTTTCAATTGGTGTGGTGTTGATCACTTTTATTGCCATGATGAATGTCTATCTTCGTTTCCATCAACACTGATGCTCCGTTAAGGAACTTCGCATCAGCCTATAAAAATATGCCAACAGGTGATGGAAATGCAGATAAAACGCACGATAGAGAAAATCCCGGGGGGGATGATGCTCATCCCGCTGTTCCTTGGCGCACTGTGTCATACTTTCTCGCCGGGGGCGGGGAAATATTTTGGATCATTCACTAACGGGATGATTACTGGCACGGTGCCTATCCTGGCGGTGTGGTTTTTCTGCATGGGGGCGTCTATCAAATTAAGCGCGACGGGAACAGTGTTGCGTAAATCCGGTACGCTGGTGATAACCAAAATTGCCGTTGCGTGGGTGGTTGCGGCCATTGCTTCGCGCATTATTCCTGAGCACGGTGTCGAAGTTGGATTTTTTGCCGGGCTTTCAACGCTGGCGCTGGTGGCGGCAATGGACATGACCAACGGCGGTCTGTATGCCTCTATCATGCAGCAATACGGCACCAAAGAAGAGGCCGGGGCATTTGTGTTGATGTCGCTGGAATCTGGTCCGCTAATGACGATGATTATTCTGGGAACCGCCGGGATTGCTTCGTTTGAACCGCATGTTTTCGTTGGCGCAGTATTGCCGTTCCTGGTGGGCTTCGCGCTGGGGAACCTTGATTCTGAATTGCGCGAGTTTTTTAGCAAAGCGGTGCAGACGCTGATTCCGTTCTTTGCCTTCGCGCTGGGCAATACCATTGATTTAACCGTGATTGCCCAGACAGGTTTGTTGGGGATCCTGTTGGGTGTGGCGGTGATTATCGTGACCGGTATTCCGTTGATTATTGCCGATAAATTGATTGGCGGTGGCGATGGCACCGCCGGAATTGCCGCCTCCAGTTCTGCCGGGGCCGCAGTGGCAACGCCGGTACTGATTGCGGAAATGATCCCGGCCTTTAAACCGATGGCGCCTGCGGCAACTTCGTTGGTGGCGACGGCGGTAATTGTGACGTCGATTCTGGTGCCAATTCTTACCTCTGTCTGGTCACGTAAAGCCAAAGCCAGAGTGGCGAAGATCGAAATTCTGGGTACGGTGAAATAACCTCTCTTATTCCATATCATCGCCGGATGAATTGACGTTCATCCGGCGTTTTACCTTAAATAACAAATACCTCATCAATCGTCCGACATTCGCTTTCTGTTAACTCCCCACCGGCATTGCGCGACACTCCTGTGCAGTAACCAAACTTACGTGATACCACCGTCTTGATGGTAGTGACAAAATCTTCACCGATGGCGTAGATGGACATATAAGTACCAATCTGTTGCTGAATATCTTGTAAAGCTGCCAGGTCGCCGCGTTTGAAGGCTTCGCGGGCTCCGACAAACAGCTCTGGCATAACGTTATTTAAGCCAGAGATTATCCCCGCGCCGCCAGCCAGCAAATTAGGAATGTAATACTCGTCATACCCCGAAAGCACCGCAAAATCAGGACGCACAGCCTGAGTTGCCTGAATCATGCTGCGGGTGTGTGACTGGCAATCGACAGTATCTTTAATTCCGGCAAACTCAGGAAACTCACTCGCCAGTGTGGCGACCAGGTCTGGGGTTAAATCACAACCGGTCCGCGCCGGGAAGTTATATGCGAACCATTTGCCCTGTAATTCGCGACCCAGGTGACGGAAATAGCTTAATAATTGCTTTGCCGTTTGGCTGTAGTAGTAAGGCGGGAGGATCATCACCGCATCGTAGCCAACGCGATACGCTTCTTGCGCCATAACCAGCACATCATGTGTGCATGTGGATGAGACGTTGGCCACCATTTTTAGCTTGCTCATGGCTCGTGCTTCACGAATAAGCATGAGCCTCTCTTCCAGGGTGAAGGAGGCAAACTCACCAATGCTTCCCATTAGCAATATCACATCGATATTAGCGTCAGTGAGTCGCTGCAGATGCTGCTTCAATCCGTTAAGGTCTATATTCCCGTCTTTATCCATCGGCGTGATGGAAGGACACCAGACGCCAGAAAACAGTGATTTATCAGCCACGCTGTAAACTCCTCATAATGAAATGGTGTTTCAAAAACATCTCATTGATAACATGTCTACAGTTTTGTCATGTGAACCGTGCTCTCATTTTGCGCGCCTGACGTAAAATAAATATGGTCTAATGGGGAAATTTCTCGGTGGAGAGGGAACAGATGCGATATCCGGTTGATGTATACACAGGCAACATTCGGGATTATCCGGAAAGCCGTCCAAGTGCAATTGCGAAAATCCAGGTCGATGGCGAGTTAATGTTGACAGAACTGGGGCTGGAAGGCGACGAACAGGCAGAGAAAAAGATTCACGGTGGGCCGGACAGGGCGCTGTGTCATTATCCTCGCGAGCATTATCTCTACTGGGCGCGGGAATTTCCGGAACAGGCAGAGTTGTTTGTTGCACCTGCGTTTGGTGAAAACCTCTCAACCGACGGTCTGACGGAAAATAATGTTTATATTGGCGATATTTTCCGCTGGGGAGAGGCGTTGATTCAGGTCACCCAGCCGCGCTCTCCGTGCTACAAACTCAATTACCACTTTGATATCAGTGATATAGCTCAGTTGATGCAAAACACGGGTAAAGTCGGCTGGCTGTATAGCGTGATTGCGCCGGGGCTGGTATCTGCTGATGCGCCGCTGGAGTTGGTTTCCCGCGTTAGCGATGTGACCGTGCAAGAGGCTGTCGCCATCGCATGGCATATGCCGTTTGATGATGAGCAGTATCACCGCTTGCTTTCCGCAGCCGGGCTATCGAAAAGCTGGACGCGGACGATGCAGAAACGCCGACTTAGCGGCAAGATTGAAGATAATTCACGGCGGTTGCGGGGGAAATAACCCCCGGAGAGTAGGCCTGATAAGACGCGACCAGCGTCGCATCAGGCATTCTGCTCAAATGCCGGATGCGGCGTAAATGCCTTATCCGATCTACAAAAGCGGAGTTTAACTCCGCTTATACAGCGGCAGCCAAATCACCAGACGTAAACCGCCCAGCGGGCTGTCTTCCGCTTTCACCCAACCACGGTGCTGCTGAATGGCGGTTTCGACGATCGCCAGCCCCAAACCTGTACCGCCAGATTCACGATCGCGCGCTTCATCTGTACGATAGAACGGGCGGAAAATCTGTTCGCGATCTTCCGGGCTAACGCCAGGACCATCGTCGTCCACAGTAATGGTGATACCGTCTTTATCTACCGCAAAGCCCACTTCAATCTTCGTATGGGAATAACGCAGAGCATTACGCACAATGTTTTCCAGCGCACTTTCCAGGGCGTTCGGGTTGCCGTACAGCGGCCACGGCCCTGGCGGGAAGTTAACCGTAAACGACTTGCCCATCTGTTCCGCTTCGAATGCCGCGTTATCCAGCACTTCGTTCCACAACTGGTTGGCTTTGATTGTCTCGCTTACCAGCGCGTTTTTCTGCTGATTACGTGACATCACCAACAGGTCGTTGATCATGCTGTCCAGACGCTGGGCTTCGGTTTCAATACGCTCCAGTTCCTTGCTTTCACCACTACGACGACGCAGTAACGCCGTACCCAGTTGCAGACGCGTCAGCGGCGTGCGCAGCTCGTGAGAGATATCAGAAAGCAGGCGCTGCTGGGAGGTCATCATGCGTTCCAGTGCGGTCACCATCTGGTTAAAACTGGCACCTGCGGCAAGAAATTCTTGTGGCCCCGCTTCCAGTTCCGGATGCTGGCGTAAGTTCCCCTGGGCAACTTCATCGGCTGCGTTTTTCAGCTTACGCGCCGGTTTTGCCAGGCTCCAGGCCAACCACAACAGCAGCGGCGTACTGACCAGCATGGTGACAATCAGCAGTAATAGCGGGCGGTCAAACAGTAAGTTAATGAAATCGGATTGAGAACTGCTGGCCGGGCGAATCAGATACAGTTGGTAATTATCTTCGCCATCACGCACGGAGAACGGACCCACCAGTTCCACGCGACCATACTTTTTCTTCTGCGGATGATCGGCGTTATCGGCCTGACCAATAAAGTTGCGAATGATCTGCATTTCGCTGCGTTCAGCGCCGATCACGCGGCCTTCAGTGGTCACCAGTAATAAACGCTGGCCTGGTGGCGCCCACTTATCAATGGCCCGGAACAGGCGACGCCACCACATTAAATCGTTGGGTGGATCGTTCGCCAGTTCCGCTTCGACATGCTGCTCAATCATCAGCCCCTGACGCTGTTCGCTATCCAGAAGCTCGGTCATCTGGCGTGAATCGAGCTTGGGTAACATCAAAACCAGCATCAACACCAGCGCCAGCGTCAGCCAGAAGATGGCGAAGATGCGCGCGGTTAAGCTGCCTATCATGAAGCGGAAACCATCAGATAGCCGCGACCACGCAATGTTTTAAACCAAGGATGACCGTCTTTACGATCCGGCAGCTTACGACGCAGGTTGGAAATATGCATATCGATAGCACGGTCGAAAGGCGTCAGGCGTTTGCCCAGCACTTCCTGGCTTAAATGCTCGCGAGAAACCACCTGACCCAGATGCTGCGCCAGTAGGTAGAGCAGGGTAAATTCAGTACCGGTTAACTCCAGTGTTTGCCCGTCGAAGCTGGCTTCCTGACGGCCTGGATTCAGCACTAAGGCATCAACTTCCAGCGTTGGCGAACCGTTATCGCTGTTCTGCTGTTGCTCGCTCCAGTGCGAACGGCGCAGGATCGCGCGAATACGTGCAACCAATTCACGATCGTTAAACGGTTTCGGGAGATAGTCATCCGCACCCAGCTCAAGGCCGAGGACGCGATCAAGTTCACTGCCGCGAGCCGTCAACATAATGACTGGCGTCTGGTGTGTCTGGCGAAGCGCTTTCAGCGTATCGATACCATTTTTCTTCGGCATCATCACATCAAGCAAAAGTAAATCAATGCTGTCGTCCAGAAGAGCAAGCGCCTGTTCCCCATCGTGGGCAACAATCACGTTGAAGCCTTCCATCTCGAGCAGCTCCTTTAACAGGGATGTCAGCTCTCGGTCATCATCAACTAACAGGATTTTATTCATTGTTTAAATACCTCCGAGGCAGAAATTACGTCATCAGACGTCGCTAATCCATGACTTTACGTTGTTTTACACCCCCTGACGCATGTTTGCAGCCTGAATCGTAAACTCTCTATCGTTGAATCGCGACAGAAAGATTTGGGAGCAAATGATGCGCATAGTTACCGCTGCCGTCATGGCCTCAACGCTGGCAGTCAGTTCATTAAGCCACGCTGCTGAAGTCGGTTCAGGCGATAACTGGCATCCGGGAGAAGAACTTACGCAGCGCAGTACGCAGAGCCATATGTTCGACGGCATAAGTTTAACCGAACATCAGCGTCAGCAGATGCGAGATCTTATGCAACAGGCCCGGCACGAACAGCCACCTGTTAATGTTAGCGAACTGGAGACAATGCATCGCCTTGTCACCGCAGAAAATTTTGATGAAAACGCTGTGCGCGCACAGGCAGAAAAAATGGCGAACGAGCAAATAGCTCGTCAGGTTGAGATGGCAAAAGTCCGCAACCAAATGTATCGCCTGTTAACGCCGGAGCAGCAAGCGGTTTTAAACAAGAAACATCAACAACGAATGGAACAGTTGCGCGACGTGACGCAATGGCAAAAAAGTTCATCGTTGAAGCTATTGAGTAGTAGCAACTCACGTTCCCAGTAGTAAACCCTGTTTTCCTTGCCATAGACACCATCCCTGTCTTCCCCCACATGATGTGGGGGTTTTTTTATCCGCAATTTGCCTGTTACTTGATGCATTGCAGATGATTTGCATCCGTTATACTACCGTCAGTTGATAGCGGGAGTATTTATGAATCAATCTTATGGGCAGCTGGTCAGTCGGGCAGCGATTGCTGCAACGGCGATGGCTTCGCTGTTATTACTGATTAAAATTTTTGCATGGTGGTATACCGGATCAGTGAGTATTCTCGCTGCGCTGGTGGATTCGCTGGTGGATATCGGCGCGTCATTAACTAACTTATTGGTCGTGCGTTACTCACTGCAACCTGCCGACGATAATCACTCCTTTGGTCACGGTAAAGCTGAATCGCTCGCCGCGCTGGCGCAAAGTATGTTTATCTCCGGCTCCGCGCTGTTCCTGTTTTTGACCGGTATTCAGCATTTGGTTTCTCCGACACCGATGAAAGACCCGGGTGTTGGGGTTATCGTGACTATTGTGGCGCTAATTTGTACGATTATTCTTGTCTCGTTTCAGCGTTGGGTCGTTCGCCGGACGCAAAGCCAGGCAGTGCGGGCAGATATGCTACATTATCAGTCTGATGTTATGATGAACGGCGCGATTTTGCTGGCGCTGGGATTGTCCTGGTACGGCTGGCATCGTGCTGATGCCCTGTTTGCTTTGGGAATCGGCATCTATATTTTATATAGCGCGTTACGCATGGGGTAT
The DNA here is from genome assembly GCF_004211995.1 of Escherichia sp. E14S1. Lineage (NCBI taxonomy): Bacteria > Pseudomonadati > Pseudomonadota > Gammaproteobacteria > Enterobacterales > Enterobacteriaceae > Escherichia > Escherichia sp. E14S1. Next base: position 72,155 of record NZ_RHJQ01000006.1, on the reverse strand, counting down.
GAGGCGGTCCAGTCATTATTGGATCGCGCGCTGCCCGATGGCGAACGACAGGAAATTATTGATATCGTGACTTCCTGGCCGGGAGTTAGCGGCGCTCACGATCTTCGCACGCGGCAGTCAGGGCCGACCCGCTTTATTCAGATTCATTTGGAAATGGAAGACTCTCTGCCTTTGGTTCAGGCACATATGGTGGCGGATCAGGTAGAGCAGGCTATTTTACGGCGTTTTCCGGGTTCAGATGTGATTATCCATCAGGATCCTTGTTCTGTCGTACCCAGGGAGAGTAAACGGTCTACGCTTTCATAATCCGTACAAAAGAGAGCCAGACCCGCATTTTGTGTATAAAATACCGCCATTTGGCCTGACCTGAATCAATTCAGCAGGAAGTGATTGTTATACTATTTGTACATTCGTTGGATCACTTCGATGTGCAAGAAGACTTCCGGCAACAGATTTCATTTTGCATTCCAAAGTTCAGAGGTAGTCATGATTAAGAAAATCGGTGTGTTGACAAGCGGCGGTGATGCGCCAGGCATGAACGCCGCAATTCGCGGGGTTGTTCGTTCTGCGCTGACAGAAGGTCTGGAAGTAATGGGTATTTATGACGGCTATCTGGGTCTGTATGAAGACCGTATGGTACAGCTAGACCGTTACAGCGTGTCTGACATGATCAACCGTGGTGGTACATTCCTCGGTTCTGCGCGCTTCCCGGAATTCCGCGACGAGAACATCCGCGCCGTGGCTATCGAAAACCTGAAAAAACGTGGTATCGACGCGCTGGTGGTTATCGGCGGTGACGGTTCCTACATGGGGGCAATGCGTCTGACCGAAATGGGCTTCCCGTGCATCGGCCTGCCGGGCACCATCGACAACGACATCAAAGGTACTGACTACACCATTGGTTTCTTCACGGCATTGAGCACCGTTGTTGAAGCTATCGACCGTCTGCGTGACACCTCTTCTTCTCACCAACGTATTTCCGTGGTGGAAGTGATGGGCCGCTACTGTGGCGATCTGACTCTGGCTGCGGCTATTGCTGGTGGCTGTGAATTCGTTGTGGTTCCGGAAGTTGAATTCAGCCGTGACGATCTGGTAAACGAAATCAAAGCCGGTATCGCGAAAGGTAAAAAACACGCGATTGTGGCGATCACTGAACATATGTGTGACGTCGACGAGCTGGCACACTTCATCGAAAAAGAAACTGGCCGTGAAACCCGCGCAACTGTGCTGGGCCACATCCAGCGCGGTGGTTCTCCGGTGCCTTACGATCGTATTCTGGCTTCCCGTATGGGCGCTTACGCTATCGATCTGCTGCTGGCAGGCTACGGTGGTCGTTGCGTAGGTATTCAGAACGAACAACTGGTTCACCATGACATCATCGATGCTATCGAAAACATGAAGCGTCCGTTCAAAGGTGACTGGCTGGACTGCGCGAAAAAACTGTATTAATGATTTCGGAAAAAGGCAGATTTCTTTAGCCTGAAGCCGATGACAGAGGCAAAAATGCCAGATGCGCTTCGCTCAATCTATTGAGTTTGCAAGCTTTTGTAGGCCGGATAAGGCGTTCACGCCGCATCTGGCATGAACAAAGCGCACTTTGTCAGCAATATGAGGCGGATTTCTTCCGCCTTTTTAACTCCCCCATATATACCCGCAAGTTATAGCCAATCTTTTTTTATTCTTTAATGTTTGAATCCCTTTCTGGCACGCTTTGTTCATCACAACACAACATAAGAGAGCCGGGCGATGAACAAGTGGGGCGTAGGGTTAACTTTATTACTGGCAGCGACCAGCGTTATGGCAAAGGATATTCAGCTTCTTAACGTTTCGTATGATCCAACGCGCGAACTGTACGAACAGTACAACAAAGCCTTCAGCGCCCACTGGAAACAGCAAACCGGCGATAACGTGGTGATTCGCCAGTCGCACGGCGGTTCGGGTAAACAGGCGACGTCGGTAATCAATGGCATAGAAGCTGATGTCGTCACGCTGGCGCTAGCCTATGACGTGGATGCCATTGCTGAACGTGGTCGTATCGATAAAGCGTGGATCAAGCGTCTGCCGGATAACTCCGCACCTTATACTTCTACCATTGTCTTCCTGGTGCGCAAGGGCAATCCGAAGCAGATTCACGACTGGAACGATTTGATTAAGCCTGGTGTTTCGGTGATCACCCCGAACCCGAAAAGTTCTGGTGGTGCTCGCTGGAACTACCTGGCCGCCTGGGGCTACGCCTTGCATCACAACAACAACGATCAGGCAAAAGCGCAGGAATTCGTGCAGTCGTTGTATAAAAACGTCGAAGTACTGGATTCCGGTGCGCGCGGTTCAACGAATACCTTTGTTGAGCGCGGCATTGGCGACGTGCTGATTGCCTGGGAAAACGAAGCTCTGCTGGCGGCGAATGAACTGGGGAAAGATAAATTCGAAATCGTCACGCCGAGCGAGTCTATTCTCGCAGAGCCTACGGTGTCAGTTGTCGATAAAGTGGTAGAGAAAAAAGGCACTAAAGAGGTGGCGGAAGCTTACCTGAACTATCTCTACTCGCCAGAAGGCCAAGAGATTGCGGCTAAAAACTACTATCGTCCGCGCGATCCTCAGGTAGCGAAAAAATATGAAAATGCCTTTCCGAAGCTGAAGTTATTCACCATTGATGAAGAGTTCGGTGGCTGGACGAAAGCGCAAAAAGAGCATTTCTCTAACGGCGGTACGTTTGACCAAATCAGCAAACGTTAATTTTGTTGAAGGCAATCAGACCCGGTGGCATCTCGCGACCGGGTTTTTTATTTGTCACGATTTTGCGTTACCCTTGCATCTCTTTGAGGTACAGGGAAAAAAAGATGAAAAAAGCAGGTCTTCTTTTTTTAGCGATGATGGTTATCGCTGTTGCTGCTACAGGCATTGGTTACTGGAAATTGACCGGTGAAGAGTCGGACACGTTGCGCCAGATTGCCCTTGAGCAATGTTTACCCAACCAGCAGCAAAACCAAAGCCCTTCGCCATGTGCGGAAGTCAAACCCAATGCCGGATATGTAGTTTTAAAAGACCTCAACGGTCCTCTGCAATATTTGTTGATGCCAACGTATCGTATTAATGGCACTGAAAGTCCATTGTTAACCGATCCTTCAACGCCTAATTTCTTCTGGTTAGCCTGGCAGGCGCGTGATTTTATGAGCAAAAAATACGGCCAGCCAGTCCCCGATCGCGCGGTATCTCTGGCGATTAACTCCCGTACCGGGCGCACGCAAAACCATTTTCATATTCATATCTCTTGTATTCGTCCTGATGTGCGCGAACAACTGGATAATAATCTGGCGAATATCAGCACCCGTTGGTTACCGCTGCCCGGTGGGCTGCGTGGGCATGAATATCTGGCACGTAGGGTAACTGAAAGCGAGCTGGTAAAACGGAGTCCGTTTATGATGCTGGCAGAAGAAGTGCCAGAGGCACGGGAACATATGGGCAGTTACTCGCTGGCGATGGTGCGGCAGAGTGATAACTCGTTTGTATTGCTGGCGACGCAGCGCAATCTGCTGACGCTGAATCGTGCTTCAGCCGAGGAACTTCAGGATCATCAGTGTGAGATTTTGCGTTAAAGCGAGGAGTTGTTGAGGAAAGCTAAGTGCCGGATGCGATATCCGGCACCAGTCAGACTTAAGCCTGTTTAGCCGCTTCTGCAGCTTTAACGATCACTGCGAAGGCGTCAGCTTTCAGAGAAGCACCGCCAACCAGCGCACCGTCGATGTCCGGCTGAGCGAACAGTTCTGCGGCGTTAGACGCGTTTACAGAACCGCCGTACTGGATGATCACTTGTTCAGCGATGTTAGCGTCAACTTTAGCGATGTGGTCACGGATAAATTTGTGAACAGCCTGAGCCTGCGCCGGAGTTGCAGATTTGCCAGTACCGATTGCCCATACTGGTTCGTAAGCGATTACCGCACCTTCGAATGCCGCAGCACCCTGAGTTTTCAGTACCGCGTCGATCTGACGTGCGCAAACTTCTTCAGTTTTGCCCGCTTCGTTTTCAGCTTCGGTTTCACCGATGCACAGAACCGGAGTCAGACCCTGCTCTTTCAGCACCGCGAATTTTTTCGCGATCAGTTCGTCAGACTCTTTGTGGTAAGTACGACGTTCAGAGTGACCGATGATGATGTACTGTGCGCCGATGTCTTTCAGCATAGCAGCAGAGGTTTCACCAGTGAATGCGCCGGACAGGTTCAGATCCACGTTCTGCGCACCCAGCATGATGTGGCTGCCTTCAGCTTCACGCTTCGCCATATCGATGTACATTTCTGGTGGCGCGATTGCAACGCCACAGCCATCAACGCCTGCCAGCTCTTTACGCAGGTTAGAAACCAGCTCATGAACCATGTGGCGGCTGCCGTTCAGTTTCCAGTTACCCATCACTAAAGGATGTCGCATTTTAATTCTCCACGCTTATAAGCGAATAAAGGAAGATGGCCGCCCCGCGGGGCAGCAGGTCTGTGAAACAGTATAGAGATTCATCACTGGAAAGGCTTTGCTTTTTGTCATTTATTCAACCCTTCAAGCGATTCAGATAGCGCCAGCTTAATCGGTTCAACAGCGAAGGTCAGTCCCTTTTCGCCGTTGTCCGCGACAACATAGCGCAGTGCGCCTTCTGTCTCTGTGTAATAACGTTTGTTTTTCCCCGCAGTAAGGAGCGACTGTAGCTTTTTCTGGCTTTGTGTTTTGGTCATCAGCGGGGTGAGTGTGCGGATCACCGCCGCCATGTATTCATGAGCTTTTGCTTTGGCGGCTTTTTGCTCTGGTCCCTGGATTGGTAGCCAGGTAATTTGAATGCTTTTGATTTTTAAAGTGCCACGCTCCAGCGCCGTAGAGGCATACAAGTTCTCGTTAATTTTACTGGCGGCGCGAGTCAGATTGGCTTTGTCGGGGCTGCTGTCGATGGCGCGAAACTCGTTCAGTGGCAGGTTGGGGTTCTGGCTGTTAAAGTTTTCTCGAAACTGGCTGATGGAGAGATCGAAGGTAGGGGCGCCAGCAAGTAGATAGGGCGCAGTGGTCGCCGTACCTGGTGTTTGTGCATGCACCGTTGTGCTAACGGCTGATGCAGAACATAAGAGAAAAAACAGCGTAAACCCTGGCTTCATCGACAGTACCTTTTGTTATGACTGGCTCCGATTAAAACGATATCTGTCTCCCTTGTCAAAAGGGTAGAATCCTGGAAAAGACAACCATCAAGGAACTTACATGACCATACAGCAATGGTTATTCTCGTTTAAAGGGCGTATTGGGCGCCGTGATTTCTGGATTTGGATTGGCCTCTGGTTCGTTGGCATGCTGGTGCTTTTCTCACTGGCAGGTAAAAACTTACTCGATATCCAGACCGCCGCGTTTTGCCTGGTGTGCTTACTTTGGCCGACCGCGGCAGTAACGGTCAAACGACTGCACGATCGCGGGCGTTCCGGCGCATGGGCATTTTTAATGATTGTAGCGTGGATGCTGCTGGCGGGTAATTGGGCGATTTTACCGGGCGTCTGGCAATGGACGGTGGGGCGTTTTGTCCCGACGTTGATTCTGGTGATGATGCTTATTGATCTTGGCGCATTTGTCGGTACGCAGGGCGAAAATAAATTTGGCAAAGATACTCTGGATGTGAAGTATAAAGCCGACAATAAATCAAGTAATTAACCTTTAATATATCTTTTATTGCTATTTTTTTCCGGGATCGTTATTTCCACGCTGGAAATGACAATGCCCGGAAAATCCTCCCCATTTCCTCACCTTAAGCAATATCAAAAAAAATGGTAATCCATAAGATCATTACTTGTTTGTTCTTCTCTTAACGGCGCATTATTCTTAAGTCGTAATCGACAGAGAGGCGAATATACAGAGGTGCCCTATGAAAGATGTCGTAGATAAATGCAGTACTAAAGGATGTGCGATTGATATCGGTACGGTGATTGATAACGACAACTGTACCAGTAAGTTTTCGCGCTTTTTTGCCACCCGCGAAGAAGCAGAGTCCTTTATGACCAAACTGAAAGAGCTTGCCGCCACTGCATCCTCTGCGGATGAAGGGGCCAGCGTGGCCTATAAGATTAAGGATCTGGAGGGGCAAGTTGAGCTTGATGCGGCCTTCACCTTCTCATGCCAGGCCGAGATGATTATTTTTGAGTTATCCCTGCGTTCGTTAGCTTGATGGAGTCGCTTTAGAAGGAGTTAAACATGGCTTATAAACACATTGGCGTGGCAATTTCCGGAAATGAAGAAGATGCCTTACTGGTGAACAAAGCCCTGGATCTCGCCAGACATAATGACGCTCACCTGACATTGATTCATATTGATGATGGCTTAAGCGAGTTGTATCCGGGCATTTACTTCCCTGCAACAGAAGATATTCTTCAACTATTGAAAGATAAGTCAGATAACAAGCTGTATAAACTGACGAAAAATATTCAGTGGCCGAAGACCAAACTGCGTATTGAACGCGGAGAAATGCCGGAAACACTGCTTGAAATTCTGCAACAAGAGCAGTGCGACCTCCTTGTCTGTGGGCATCACCACTCATTTATCAACCGTTTGATGCCAGCATACCGCGGGATGATCAATAAGTTGAATGCGGACCTGCTCATCGTGCCGTTTATCGATAAGTAACCGCTTACCAGTAATGCTCCGCTGTCATGTGGCCCGGTCGACGACGTAAATGTTTCGTCATCTGCCGGGTTTCTTTTAGCAGCTGTTGCGTATCGCGCACCATTTGCGGATTACCACACAGCATCACGTGACTGGTTTCTTTATCCATTGGTAGGCCAACCGCGTTTTCCAGTTCACCGCTTTCAATTAACGCCGGTATTCGCCCGGTGAGCGAACCCGCAGCCGTTTCCCGACTGACCACCGTCTGAATACGCAGTTTCCCTTTGTAGCGTTTTTCCAGTTCTTGCATCAGCGGCAGATAGCTTAAGTCGGCGGCATATCGTGCGGCGTGAACCAGCACCAGGTTTTTGAAGCGATCTAAATCTTTGCCCAATTGCAGAATTGATAAATAAGGGCCAATCGCTGTACCGGTTGCCAGCATCCACAGTGTTTCGCAGTCCGGCACTTCATCCAGCACAAAGAAGCCAGCCGCCTCGCTAACCACTTGCACTTCGTCACCCGGTTTTAGCGCCGCCAGTCGCGGGCTTAATTTGCCATCGGGAACGGTGACCAAGTAAAACTCCAGATCGGGATTATCGGGCGAGTTAACGTAGGAGTAAGCGCGCTGGACGCGTTCGCCGTCAATTTCAAGGCCAAGTTTAGTGAATTGCCCGGCGGTAAACGGAAGCACGGGAGCGTGAACGGTGAGACTAAACAGGGCGTCGGTCCAGTTCTGCACTTTAGTGACTTTGCCTGTTACCCAATCAGCCATGTTTTTCTCCTGTTTTGATTGACTTGCCTTATCTTCGTTCTCCGAACAAAAAAATTCCAGTCCCGAAGGACTGGAAGGCTCAATCGATCAAATCACTCAGAGAATGTGCACCTGCATATCCGGGTCTTTACGATCCAGATAGTGAATCGACTGAATGCGACGAATGGTGCGGGATTTACCACGGATCAGCAGCGTTTCGGTAGTGGCGATATTGCCTTTGCGGCTAATACCTTCCAGTAAATCGCCCTTAGTGATACCGGTTGCGGAAAAGATGACGTTATCGCTGCGCGCCATATCGCCCAGACGCAACACTTTACCCGCTTCGATGCCCATTGCTTTGCAGCGTGCCAGTTCCTGTTCACCAATGCGGCGATTTTCTGCGTTGTCGCCTTTGACATCATGACGCGCCAGCAGACGGCCATTCATATCGCCATCTAACGCCCGAATCACCGCCGCAGAAACCACGCCTTCCGGCGCGCCGCCAATGCCGTAAAGCACGTCAACTTCGCTGTCTGGCATACAGGTGAGAATTGAGGCCGCAACGTCACCATCCGGAATCGCAAACACGCGCACGCCGAGTTGCTGCATTTCTGCGATAACGGCATCGTGGCGCGGTTTCGCCAGAATCGTTACCGTCAGTTCGCTCAATGGTTTGCCGAGCGCCGCGGCAACATTGCGCAGGTTATCCGCCAACGGCAGATTCAGGTCAATGGCGCCCTTAGCTCCCGGTCCGACGATCAGCTTTTCCATATACATATCTGGCGCGTTGAGGAAGCAGCCTTTATCGCCTACTGCCAGCACCGCCAGCGCGTTAGCCTGGCCCATCGCCGTCATGCGCGTGCCTTCAATCGGATCAACAGCAATATCCACTGCATCACCGCGACCAGTACCGACTTTTTCACCAATGTAGAGCATCGGTGCTTCGTCGATTTCACCTTCACCAATGACGATAGTGCCGTCAATGTTGACCTGGTTGAGCATAATGCGCATGGCGTTAACCGCTGCGCCGTCAGCGGTATTTTTATCGCCGCGTCCTAACCATTTGTAGCCAGCCAGCGCCGCAGATTCGGTGACGCGGGAAAATTCGATGGCAAGTTCTCGTCTCATAGCAAACTCTAAGCAGTAAGGAATGGCGCGAAGTGTAGCACAGGGGAGGGAGCGGATTATTGATGTGTGCGGGGGTTGCCCCCGCACGATTTCAGAGTCTGTGTGATGCCGGATATGTATCCGGCTCGTAGGCCTGATAAGACGCGTCAGCGTCGCATCAGGCGATCAGCATCAGACAATCGGTTCAGGTGCCTGACATTACTCGTCGTGTTCTTCCCAGGCCATCGCGCGTTTGACCGCTTTTTTCCAGCCAGCGTAACGGTAATTACGCTCGGTAGTTTCGATGCCAGGACGGAACTCGCGTTCAATCACTGCTTTCTCTTGCAGTTCGTCGAGATTTTGCCAGAAGCCAACCGCCAGACCAGCAAGATAGGCCGCACCCAACGCAGTCACTTCGCGAACTTCCGGGCGCTCAACGCGCGTGCCGAGAATATCGGACTGGAACTGCATCAGGAAGTTATTTGCCACCGCGCCACCGTCCACGCGCAGGGCGTGCAGACGAATGCCTGAGTCGGCCTGCATTGCTTCCAGCACGTCACGCGTCTGATAGGCAATAGACTCCAGCGTCGCACGGATGATGTGGTTGGCGTTCACCCCACGAGTTAAGCCGAAAATGGCCCCGCGCGCATACGGATCCCAGTAGGGCGCACCCAGTCCGGTAAACGCCGGAACGACATACACACCGTTGGTGTTTTGTACTTTAGTTGCAAAGTATTCGGAATCGTAGGCGTCGTTAATCAACTTCATTTCATCGCGTAGCCACTGAATGGAGGCGCCCGCCATAAATACCGCACCTTCCAGTGCGTAGTTTACTTCTCCGCTCGGGCCACAGGCGATGGTGGTCAGCAGACCGTTTTCTGATTTCACTGCTTTCTCGCCAGTGTTCATCAGCATAAAGCAGCCGGTACCGTAGGTATTCTTCGCCATCCCTTCTTTCACGCACAACTGGCCGAAGAGTGCCGCCTGCTGGTCGCCCGCAATCCCGGCGATCGGAATACGCGTGCCGCCTTTGCCGCCAATGTTGGTCTGACCGTACACTTCGGAAGAACGACGTACTTCTGGCAGCATCTCACGCGGGATATCCAGCGCGTCGAGCATTTTGTCGTCCCAGTCCAGAGTATGGATGTTGAATAACATGGTACGAGACGCATTAGTGTAATCAGTGACGTGAACGCGGCCCTGAGTCATTTTCCAGATAAGCCAGGTATCAACCGTACCAAACAGCAGTTCACCACGGCGTGCACGCTCGCGGGAACCTTCCACATGGTCGAGGATCCACTTCACTTTGGTGCCAGAGAAGTACGGGTCAATCACCAGACCGGTGTTGTTACGAATGTACTCTTCCATGCCGTCACGCTTGAGATGCTCACAGATCTCGGCGGTACGACGGCACTGCCAGACAATAGCGTTATAGATAGGCTTGCCGGTTTCTTTTTCCCAGACGATGGTGGTTTCACGCTGGTTCGTAATACCGATAGCTGCAATTTGATCGGAATTAATATCTGCTTTCGCCAGCACTTCTACCAGTGTGGAGCTTTGGGTGGCCCAGATTTCCATCGGGTCGTGTTCTACCCAGCCTGGTTTTGGGTAAATTTGCTCAAATTCGCGCTGTGACACGCTAATGATATTGGCATCGTGATCCATCACGACCGCGCGGGAGCTGGTGGTGCCCTGGTCGAGCGCAACGATATATTTTTTTTCAGTCATGTTTAATTGTCCCGTAGTCACATTACAGCGAAGCTTTTTGTTCTGAAGGAGTTGTGATCTCCTTTTCTTCCACAACACAGATATCGCAAGGCAAATGGCGACCAATCAGTTTGCGGTAGGCGAATGCACCAACAATCGCGCCAACGATAGGGCCAAAAAGCGGCACCAGGAAGTAAGGAATGTCTCTGCCGCCGGTAAAGGCGACATTGCCCCAGCCCGCCAGCCAGGCAAAGGCTTTCGGACCGATATCACGTGCTGGGTTCATGGCAAAGCCCGTTAATGGACCCATAGATGCGCCAATGACCGCAATCAGTAGACCAATCAGCAAGGGAGCCAAAGGGCCGCGCGGTACGCCGTTACCATCGTCCGTTAACGCCAGGATCAGCCCCATCAGAATAGCGGTAATCACCATCTCAACTGCGAAGGCCTGCACAAAATTGATATGAGGGTTAGGATAAGTAGAGAAAGTACCCGCCAGATCAACACTTTCAACGCTTCCGCGAACAATATGATGGGTCTGCTCGAAGTCGAAGAATAAATTGTAGTAAAGCCCGTAAACTAATGCCGCAGCGCAGAAAGCTCCGGCGACTTGTGAAACGATATAAGGAATAACCTTGCGCTTGTCGAAACAGGCAAACAGCCACAGCGCAATGGTGACAGCTGGATTAAGATGTGCGCCGGAAACCCCTGCGGTTAGATAGATGGCCATCGCCACCCCCAGTCCCCAAATAACACTGATTTCCCACTGACCAAAAGACGCGCCAGCGACTTTAAGTGCAGCAACGCAACCGACACCGAAAAAAATCAACAACCCGGTACCGAGGAATTCAGCAATGCACTGGCCTTTCAAGGTTGATGTTTGACTCATAATCGGATCCTGAAGAGTTAATGTTTGTTGTATGCGTGAAAGTCACGGACCTCCACGATGCTTGTAGGCATGCTGTAAACTTATCGTTAACGAGCGAAAACGAGAAATATCGAACTTAAAATGTGTGTGCTTCGTCATAAAATGAGCGTTATCGCGCTATTTTTTTCATCTGTCTATACATGATGTATGTTTGTTAGAACATTAATGTAACAATTTTATTAACATTTTCTATTGGTGTGGATTATGTCACCAGGAGAAGGATGAAAAGTGTGGCAAACCGTAATCTACAAGGCGTGCCGCTGGACAGCGATGGCGCGGCTTCATACAATCGGAGCTAACTAAAATGCGCTCGTATTTATTAAGGCGTCACCGGTAATCGGGACGAGGATTTTTATCCATCAACGCCTTGCAATTCAGGAGAGGTATGACAATGTCATTAGAAGTGTTTGAGAAACTGGAAGCAAAAGTACAGCAGGCGATTGATACCATCACTCTGTTGCAGATGGAAATCGAAGAGCTGAAAGAAAAAAACAACTCACTGTCGCAGGAAGTTCAAAATGCCCAGCATCAGCGCGAAGAGCTGGAGCGTGAGAACAACCATCTGAAAGAACAGCAGAACGGCTGGCAGGAACGTCTGCAGGCCCTGCTGGGTCGTATGGAAGAGGTTTAATCTCTTCCATGCAGAGGCGCCGCAAGGCGCCTTATTTTTTACTTCAGTGTTTTTTGAGCGAATGCGCATAAAAGACCTGACACAAGCACGGGACGTAATAGTGACCCCAGAAAGACTGAACTGATATATTTTCCAGCCATGCCAGGGACCCCGTACCACAGATTGCTGTGCTGAAGGTGGCTAAGAAAAACAACTAATATCCATAGTATTAATAAGATAATGCATCTCGTATCAATAATATATCAATCAGATCATTGACGGGCAGAAAGCATCATTTTCATTACTTCTTCTTGATATTCGTCCAAATAATCTGGGTCGATGGCTGCGACCAGTTGTATCAAATTAGTGTTATCCAGTAGAGTCATGAAAATAGCATGTCTTACTTTGCCATCACTCATTGTTTGCACTCCTTCCTGATAAGCGCAGGTAAATCCCTGAACATCACAAACATGCATTTCTGCAGTTCCGTTTTGAGTCGCGGTAAGTTCCTCGATTGAATGTACACCGAGTTCATTTTGTGAGAAGGCAACAATAGCTAAAATAGCATGGGCATCCCGAGTCACCAGGGTTGGCCCTTGTTTTACTATATTGGCAACCCACTGTTTGCTCGGAACCGTGACGGTGATACCTGGCCCCGGGAAAGTATAATCCCATGTGCTGTGCCGTTCCCACACCGTATAGCTGCTATAGATAAGAAATAATCCCATTAACCAACAAGTGCCGCGAATAAAGCTGCGGCTGCTTCTTTTTTTTATCGTTATACAGATGATTGTGGCGGTAATAAATGATAGGGCAAGTGGGTTAAAAAATACGTTAGCAAAATATAAAATCATTTCACCGGTGTTGCCAGATAAAAGGAATTTGTAGCGGAAATGGTTAACGGCTATAAGAAATAAATATATAATTAAAAGAATAATATTCTGCATGAATACGTCCATGTATAAAAAAGGGGAATTTAATTCCCCTTTTAACGCATGGCAGATACTTATTCAATATCCAGCGGATCTTCAGAAAGAATAATCCCGGTATTGTCGGCATAGAGATGGTCGCCGGAGAAGAAGGTGACGCCGCCAAAATTGACGCGGACATCGCTTTCGCCAATGCCTTCGCCAGCGGCACCGACCGGAATTGCGGCCATCGCCTGGATGCCGATGTCCAGTTCTTCCAGATCATCTACCTGACGCACCGCGCCGTAAATGACCAGGCCTTCCCATTCATTTTGTAATGCCAGACGCGCCAGTTCAGCATCGACCAGTGCGCGACGAACAGAACCACCGCCATCGACGACAAGGACACGACCACGGCCATTCTGTTCGAGCAGATCGTACAGCAACCCGTTGTCCTCGAAACATTTTACCGTGATGATTTGTCCGCCAAACGACGCCCGTCCACCAAAGTTGGAGAACAGCGGTTCCACGACGTTGACATCTTCTTGATAGATGTCACAAAGCTCGGAAGTATCGTATTTCATAGGCTTAACATTCAGTTGCTGCGAGAATTTTCAGTATATCGCGCTATGTGGGTTGTTGGCAAAATCATCAATTGTTAATTGATATTTGTCAGTTATGTAGCCCACTGGCTTAAGAATATTCCCAAAACAAACAGCAGGTTAGTTAGTAATGCTCCTTTGACGGTGCGTTCCAGCATCGGACGCATCGCCACCGGGTCCATTTCATGCATCACATAACGGGCTTGCTTCACCAGCAACGGTGCTGCCAGCAGGAACAGCCAACCCCACAGGCTATGCAGTGAAAAGAGATTAAACAGCGCCAGACACACCAGCGAGCCCATCAGCAGGCAAGCATGGTAACGACGGGCGTTCACTTCACCTAAGCGCACTACCAGTGTGTTTTTGCCATTCTCGCGGTCGCTATTGATATCGCGCAGATTGTTAATGTTAAGCACCGCCGTTGCCAGCAGACCACAGGCCGTTGCCGGAAGGATCAGCGCCGGAATCAGCGTATGCGCCTGCAAATACCAGCTGCCCATTACGCTCAACCAGCCAAAGAAAACCAGTACGGAAATATCACCCAGGCCGATATAACCATAAGGGCGATTGCCCACGGTATAGGTGATAGCGGCGATAATTGATAACCCACCAAGAATCAGGAAGCCGACAAAATCAGCCAGGTTATGACACGCCACCGCGACCAGCGCCAGTCCAGAGAGGCAAATGAGCACGACGGTAATAATGAGCGCCCGTTTCATCTCTTGCTGGGTAATGACCCCTTTTTGCATGCCGCGCAGCGGTCCAATACGGTCAGGTTTGTCGCTACCTTTGACGGCATCACCGTAGTCATTGGCGAGGTTAGAGAGGATCTGTAATAGCCCGGCGGTAATGAGTGCCAGCAGAGCGACCAGCGGATCGAAGTGACCTTGCCACCATGCCAGCGCCGTCCCGACGATAATTGCAGCAAAGGCGAGGGGGAGGGTTTTAGGTCGTAAACTTTCCAGCCACGCCTGAGTTCGGCTAATTTGTTGTTCAGTCATAATACGCGCCAATAAAAATGGGGCCTTTCAGCCCCATCAAACAATGATGAAAATGATTGAACGCGATTATAGGATAAAACGGCTCAGATCTTCATCTGCCACCAACGCATCCAGATGTTTGCTCACATAATCTGCGTCAATAGTGATGGTTTGACCGCTTAAATCGCTGGCGTCGTAGGAAATCTCTTCCATCAAACGCTCCAGAACGGTATGTAAACGACGCGCACCGATGTTTTCGGTAGATTCGTTTACCTGCCATGCCGCTTCTGCAATGCGTTTGATACCGGAGTCGGTGAACTCAATATTCACGCCTTCGGTCGCCATCAGTGCTTTGTACTGCACGGTGATAGAGGCATTCGGCTCGGTCAGAATACGCTCAAAGTCGCTGGTGGTCAGGGCCTGCAGCTCAACGCGGATCGGCAGACGACCTTGCAGTTCTGGGATCAGGTCAGACGGTTTTGCAACCTGGAATGCGCCAGAAGCGATGAACAGAATGTGGTCTGTTTTGACCATCCCGTGTTTGGTGGAAACAGTACAACCTTCTACCAGCGGCAGCAGGTCACGCTGAACGCCTTCACGAGAAACATCCGGGCCGGAGGATTCGCCGCGCTTACAGATTTTGTCGATTTCGTCGATGAACACGATCCCGTGCTGTTCTACGGCGTCGATAGCGTCTTGCTTCAATTCTTCCGGATTTACCAGTTTCGCCGCTTCTTCTTCAATCAGCAGCTTCATGGCGTCTTTGATTTTCAGCTTACGCGCTTTTTGCTTCTGACCGCCCAGGTTCTGGAACATAGACTGCAACTGACTGGTCATCTCTTCCATTCCCGGAGGCGCCATAATTTCAACGCCCATCGGTGCTGCGGCAAGATCGATCTCGATTTCTTTGTCATCGAGCTGGCCTTCACGCAGTTTTTTGCGGAATGCCTGACGGGCAGCGGAAGGTTCCTGCTGCTGTTCGGTCTGTCCCCAATTGTTTTTAGCCGGTGGGATCAGCACGTCGAGAATACGTTCTTCTGCCAGTTCTTCAGCGCGATAACGGTTTTTCTCGATAGCTTGTACACGTACCATTTTCACTGCGGCATCGGTCAGGTCGCGAATAATAGAATCGACTTCTTTACCTACATAACCGACTTCGGTGAATTTGGTTGCTTCAACTTTGATGAACGGCGCGTTCGCCAGCTTAGCCAGACGACGGGCGATTTCAGTTTTACCGACGCCGGTCGGGCCGATCATCAGAATGTTTTTCGGGGTCACTTCATGGCGCAACTCTTCGTTGAGCTGCATGCGGCGCCAGCGGTTACGCAGTGCAATCGCCACGGAACGCTTAGCGTTATCCTGGCCGATGATGTGCTTATCAAGTTCGCTGACGATTTCGCGTGGGGTCATTTCAGACATGGGAGATCCTTACGCTTTGTAGCTTAATTCTTCGATGGTATGGAAATGGTTGGTATAGATGCAAATATCGCCTGCAATATCCAACGCCTTTTCAGCAATTTCACGGGCGCTAAGTTCTGTGTTTTCTAACAGAGCGCGTGCCGCAGCCTGGGCGTAAGGGCCGCCGGAGCCGATAGCAATAAGATCGTTTTCTGGCTGTACCACGTCACCGTTGCCGGTGATGATCAGCGATGCAGTTTCGTCCGCGACCGCCAGCAGTGCTTCAAGTTTGCGCAACATGCGATCGGTACGCCAGTCTTTTGCCAGCTCAACTGCCGCTTTAACCAGATGGCCCTGATGCATTTCCAGTTTACGTTCAAACAGTTCGAACAGCGTGAAGGCATCCGCCGTGCCGCCGGCAAAGCCTGCGATTACTTTATCGTTATACAGGCGGCGAACTTTTTTAACGTTGCCTTTCATTACGGTGTTACCCAGTGTGGCCTGACCATCACCGGCGATTACTACGTGGCCATTACGGCGTACGCTTACTATAGTTGTCACGAGCAGACCCCTTGGTTAGGAATACAGAATTCAAGCCCCGCACAATTGTGCGGGGCATAATGCAAGTATAGATGGGGGAGATTTTGAGGGTTTCAACCCCCGGTGGCGAGCCGAATGCAGTTTGTATGGCCTGCCATCTTCAAACGATTGAGGGTGTTGTCAGCGTTCTCTTTGCCTTTCACCGGCCCGATGACCACACGATTCCAGCCATTGTTGGTGGTAATTTTCGAGTCAAAGCCTTCGAAAGCCAACTGCGCACGTACAGTCTCAGCCTGTTCAGCACCTTTAAATGAACCGCACTGAACCATCCAGCGACGTTCATCTTTCTTCTCCGCTGTTGGTTTTGGCGCTTCAGCCGCGCGTGCTACTGGTGCGGCCTGCTGTGGCTTCGGCGGCGAGGTTGTATGCGCAGGCGTTTGCAGCAGATCCTGGTACGGTTGCTGGGTAGAAGCCGGTTTAGACTGGCGCGGTTGCGCTTGTACCGGCGCGGCTTGCGACGTACGCGTCTGTTGCTGCCAGCTTTGCTCGGTCGTACGCGACTGCTGAGCCAGGCGTTGCTGTTCCGCTAACTGCTGCGCCTGACGCTGGCGTTGCAGCGTTTGCTGGCGCTGTGCCGGTGTCTGCTCATTCCACGGGACTTCGGCAAGCTGCGTTGGTTGCTGACGCATATCAGCCTGCATTTGTTCAAGAAGCTGGCGCTGCTCCGGAGTCAGCTGATCCGGCGTTTTCACTTCGCCGCCAGCAGACGGTTCTGTTGGCGCACGCACGCCCGGCTGGCGACTTTCCAGCTCTTTAATATAGCGCCAACGTTCTTCCGGTTTCGGAGGTAGCCCGTTTCCGGTCACTTTCTGGCTTTGCAGCGTCTCAGACTCTTCTTTCTTGTGGTGCGTAATGAAGTACAGACCCCCGATAAAGGTCACAAGAACGGCTGCAGCAATAGCGACCATTGCGGGAGAAACCGCAGGCATATTTCGTTGCTTTTTCCGTGAGGTGCTCTTTTTTCGCCGCGAAGGTGCCGGTTGGCTGCGGCGTACATAATCTCGTTGTGCCACTATCGTTTCGCTGTATTTATTCGTTCGTCAGCCCGCCATGTTACTTAAGCGGCGGGCCTTTGACCAGTCACGGAAGCCTTAAAGGTTTACTTTAAGATAACGTGCGCGTCGATCCCCGGATAATAAGCTCGCAGTCCATTAAACGTGAGCCGCTTCCGACCGTTTGCCCCTGCATTTGATCAAGCAGTAACAGCATAGCTTCCCGACCAATTTCGTAGCGCGGCTGTGCAATGGTTGTCAGCGGCGGATCGCAAAATTGTGTCAGGTCGATGTTGTCAAAACCGATTATGGAAAGGTCGTCAGGGACTTTCAGCCCCTGGCGTTTCGCCTGAGAAAGTGCGCCGAGCGCCATGACATCGCTATGACAGAAGACGGCAGTTGGCGGTTGCGGAAGGTCGAGCAGCTGTTGCATGGCTTTACTTCCGGCTTCGAAGGTGAAGTCGCCCCGGGCGATATATTGCGGATCAACCATAATGCCGCAGCGACGCAGTGCCTGCACGTAGCCTTGTAGACGGTAGTGACACAATGGCATCTCTTCGGGGCCGGCAATACAGCCAATCAGTTTATGCCCTTGTTCATACAGATAATTTACGGCATCAAAGGCAGCGGTCAGGTTGTCGATATGAACCGTAGGCAGTTCCAGCTCTGGTGCGAATTCGTTCGCCATCACCATCGGCGGCAGATTACGTTGTTCCTCTATGCTTGCATCAAACGGCAGCCTTGAACCCAGCAGCAACATGCCATCAATTTGTTTGGTGATGATCAAGTCGATAAAGGTCTTTTCCTGCTGATTTTGGTGTGCGCAGTCGCCAATCAGTACCAGATATCCATGACTTGCCGCCGTGACTTCGATACCGCGAATAATTTCGCTAAAGAAGGGGTCGCAGATATCCGGGACAATCACCAGAATCGTTCGGGATTCATTACGCTTAGCGTTACGCCCCATTGGCTGCGGAAAATAACCCACTTCCCGGGCTGCTTTTTCAACCCGATTACGGGTGGCCAGGGAGACTTTATCTGGATTCATTAATGCTCGGGAGACGGTCGCTGTAGAGACTTTTGCCTTCAGGGCAACGTCTTTCATTGTTGCGGCAGTTTCCTGCTTCTTCGCTTTCACACTCACTCCTCGCCTGGCACGTCAGGCGTACTACATCCATGTTTACTTCATATCGGCAACATTTTTAGCAGATAGTGTGTGAAAACGGTTACAGAATTTTCATGAAAAGTGTGATGAATATTTAATTTTTCGATCCGCCTCGCATCGTGAGCGGTTTACCCCTCAATGGGATCAACATCCAGCACCCATTTCACTTTGCGTGAATCCGGTATGGTATTGATAAGCGCCAGTGTGCCATTGATGATGTGTTGTAAACGCACGCGGGAAGGGTGCTGCAACAAGATTTGCCAGCGCCAGCGACCGCCGCGTTTAGGCGCCAGCGCCGGAACCGGGCCGAGAACCCACAATTTGTCATCCGCCAGTGGGCTGGAGAGAAGCAGATTACGCAACTGTTGCAGGAACAGCGGCGCGTGCTGATTGTTATGATCCTCCGCGCGCACAATCACATGGCTGGTCCACGGCGGCAGTTGCATCATTCGCCGCTCGGCCAACGCCTGTTCCGCAAAAGCGTCATAACCTTTATACAGCAAGGTTTGTAAGAGAGGATGTTCCGGATGGTGCGTTTGCAGCACCACTTCGCCTTGTTTACCTGCGCGTCCGGCACGGCCTGCCACCTGGGTGTATAGCTGGGCAAAACGCTCCGCCGAGCGAAAATCGGCAGAAAACAGCGCGCCGTCCACGTCCAGTAATGCAACCAGCGTTACATCCGGGAAATGGTGACCTTTCGCCAGCATTTGCGTGCCAATCAAAATTCGCGCGCCGCCGCGATGCACTTCTGCCAGTTGCTGCTCCAGCGCGCCTTTACGGCTGGTGGTATCGCGGTCGATACGTGAAATGGCTACACCAGGGAAAAGCGGCGCTAACGTCTGTTCAAGTTGTTCTGTTCCCAGACCCACCGGCACCAGATGGGTAGAGCCGCAGGACGGACACTGGCGCGGTACTGGACGCTGACTGTCGCAATGATGGCAGCGCAAATGCTGCTGCGCCTGATGCAACGTGTAGTAGTGATCGCAACGTGGACATTCGGCAATCCAGCCGCAGTCGTGGCACAGCAGTGCAGGCGCAAAACCACGGCGGTTAAGAAAGAGAATGACCTGGTTATCGGCCTGCAAATGCTGGCGCATACGGGTGATTAACGCCGGAGCCAGCCCCGCCTGCACCTTCTGACCTTTTAAATCCAGTACATGTTGAATTGCCGGACGCGCATTACCCGCCCGACGTGTCAGACGCAGCAGGCGGTATTTTTTCTGCTGCACGTTGCATAACGTTTCCAGCGCGGGTGTTGCCGAACCGAGAATTATCGGGATTTGCTCGCTGTGCGCGCGATATACCGCCAGGTCGCGGGCATGATAGCGCCAGCCTTCCTGCTGCTTGTAGGAACTATCGTGCTCTTCATCGATAACAATCACACCGAGATTTTTAAACGGTGTAAACAGTGCGGAACGGGTGCCAATCACAATCGCCGCCTCGCCATTTTTCGCTTTCAGCCAGGCCGAAAGGCGCTCACTGTCATTCAGGCCGGAATGCAGAACTTCCACTGGCGCATTAAACCGTTCACGAAAACGGGCGATCGTCTGGGGTGTCAGGCCGATTTCCGGCACCATCACCAGCGCCTGCTTGCCCTGAGCGAGCACGTTTTCCAGCACGCTCAAATAAACCTCTGTTTTACCGGAACCGGTAACGCCCGCCAGCAGCCAGGCAGAAAAAGTATCCGCCGCGCTATGAATTGCGCCAACGGCGGTGGCTTGTTCGGTATTCAGCCGTAGACGTTCGCCAGTAACAGCATAGTTCGTTCGCCAGTCGCTAAATTCCGGCGTTTCGCTTGCCAGCTCGCAAAGACCTTTTTTGCGCAGCGCCTGTAGTGCGGCATCGTTGAATTCAAGTTCCGCTACCTGGTCACGCCAGATTTTCCCTTGCCGCAACGCCGCCAGCGCCTGTTGTTGCTTAGGCGAACGTTTCAGGCTGTTGATATCCACCGCCTGGCCTTGTTCGGTAGCAAACCAGTACCACATGGGCGCGTTCGCCGCAGGCCGCCCCTGGCGCAATAAAATCGGCAAGGCATGAAACAATACATCGCCAATTGGATGATGATAGTAATCCGCCGCCCAAAGCAGTAAGCGCCAAACGGAACTGGAAAAAACGGGTTCACTGTCCAGCACTTCTACTACGGTTTTCAGTTCGTTGAGCGGCAACTCGCTGACGTCGCTAACTGACACGACAATCCCGATGCGCTCCTGCTGTTTGCCAAACGGCACGCGCACGCGACACCCGGCTTTAACAGTCATGCCTTCTGGCAGGAGATAGTCAAAGGTGCGGGGAAGCGGAACGGGCAAGGCAACGTGGGCAACGGGCATAGCATCATCCTGACTTGAAATTCGGTGGAACAGTATACACATTGCGGTAGAGGAGTGCGGATCAGTTTGCATACGCTGGTTAATTTCTGTATGATTCGGCGCCTTTGATACGAAATGATCGTATTGAAACTATACTTTAAACATCGCGTGGTGTCTGGCGTTAGGGCTGGAAGAGCGACGCGGCCTTAAACCGAGGTTTTCCCATGAAAAAAGATATTCACCCGAAATACGAAGAAATTACTGCTAGCTGCTCTTGCGGTAACGTAATGAAAATCCGCTCCACCGTTGGTCATGATCTGAACCTCGACGTGTGCAGCAAGTGCCACCCGTTCTTCACTGGCAAACAGCGTGATGTTGCTACCGGTGGCCGTGTTGACCGCTTCAACAAGCGTTTCAACATCCCGGGCAGCAAATAAGACCGGATTTCCGAAAAAAGCGCCGAACGGCGCTTTTTTTGTGCCTGAAAACTTTCATTAGCAGGATAACGTATTGGATTGTTATCTTTCCTTTACATCGCGAAAATCCATTTTATCAATACCGTATTTTTTCATGCGCAAATACAGCTTTTTTCTGGGGATCTGAAAGTAATCGGCAACGTCGTTGATACGTCCCTGGAAGAAGTTGAGTGCATCAATAATTATTTGTCTTTCATAGCTTTCTACACGTTCATCAAGTGGTGTTGGATCAGCATCCATCATCTGCAAACTGACTGAATCGTCCAGCATTAAAACACCCACAGCCACCAATTCTGCTGCATTTATTAATTCAATGATATTACCGGGCCAGGTTCGCGCCATCAGTCGCTTATAAAACGTTTTCCCCAGCAGCGGTTGTTGGCGATTTAATCGTTTACAGGTGAGAGTCAGATAATGGTGAAAAATAGGCTCAATATCCCCCGGGCGTTGACTTAGCGGTGGGCATTCGATGTGGGTAAGTGAAAAAAGAAAATACAATGCGGGAATAATTTTTTGTGTGGCGGCAAATGCAGCCAGAGGGCTTTGATTAACAACAATCAGACGAAACGATCGATCCTGTGGGCGTTCCTGGAGTTGAATCAAGAGACGCTGATTTTCTTGCGTTAAATATTCAAGTTCTTTTAATAACAGCGTGCCACCTTTGGCTTCTTCCACCCATTCTTCCAGCGGTTGCTGACTATTAGCGCTGAGTGTGCGTTCAATTAAAGGTCTTTCCTTGCGAGAACTAAATTGGTGAAGATAATGGGCGGCTAATGTTCTGCCGGTTCCAGGTTCGCCGTAAAAACAGACGGGAAGATCGGTTTCTGCCAGAGTTTCAAGCTGCTGACGCGTCTGACGAACCCAGCCACTGTTACCAATTAAGTGCCGATTAAATTGCGCTCGTCGCCATTTTTTTTGTTCCAGATAATCTTCACGCTCTGCCAGCGCTTTTTCGATAAGCGATAAAAATTGTTCCGGGTTGATCGGTTTTTGCAGGAAATCCCACGCTCCTTTTTTTACCGCTTCAACGGCCATTGGGACATCGCCGTGGCCGGTGATCATCAGAATGGGAAGATTAGGATCAATCAGCATTATTTTTTCCAGCAGCATAATGCCTGAAATATCCGGCATGCAAACGTCGCATACCACGATTCCTTCCCAGGTATCTTGCAGCAATTGCAGCGCTTCTGAAGGATTGCTACAGGTACATACGGCATAACCCTCTTGCTGTAAGAGAGAACTGTAGGCTTGCAGAACATCATTGTCGTCATCAATGAGCAGTATTGTTGGAGTTGTATCTGTCATGCTTAAAGTTTCCTGAAACATAGAATAACCAACGCATGGCGGTCGAGGGTAGACGCGATATATAGCTCTCCCTGGCACTGACGCATAATAGAATGACTAATCGAAAGACCAATACCTAAACCTACAGCTTTGTCAGTCGTAAATGGTGTTAATAGTCGATCAGCCAGAAGCACTGGCCAGCCTTTTCCATTATCAGCAATATAGAGCGTTAACGTGGTGTCTTCTTCTTCAAAGTTAATGGTTATTGTGGGCGGTTTTTCCTGACTGGCTTCCAGGGCATTCGTAAATAAATTAACTAAAACTTGTTGAATCAAAACATCGTCGCCATAAACGGCAGGAAAATTATCCGGGTAGTGAAGAGATGCTTTCAGTGGCCGATGTTTCAATGCCAGAAGCTCCCAGGATGAATAAATTACCTGCTGTAAATTAATTGCTCCACCCACGAGTTCACTATCGCGGCGGCGGGCGAAGTTTCGCAGTCGTTTAACGATATTATCCATGCGCTCAACCAGCGATCGCATCGTAACGATATAGTTTTTCGCCAAACCAGCGTCTTGTTGCTCTATAGCGCGATTGGCGCTGAACAGGTACATAGATAATGCATTAAGCGGTTGATTGATTTCATGTGCCAGTGTTGTCATTGTCTGCCCGACTACGGCCAGTTTGGCGGTTTGGATCAATTCACTTTGTGCTGTTCGCAGATTTTTTTCTGTCGCGATTCGATCACAGATTTCCTGCCCCAGTTGACGTTGCTGCTGATTAATTTGCGCTATCGTCTGGCGGAGTAGGTTGGCAATTCTACCAAGCTCATCATTGCCGGAGACTGGAATATCTGCATCGAGTTCACCGTTACTTAATTTGACGACGGCATCATTCAGTAAGCGAAAACGGCGGATCATTCTTGGCCGAATGTAGAAGTAATTCACCAGAATAACGAACAGTAAGGCCGTCACCATAGCGGCAAAAATCAGTAGTCCACTAATTTGCATTATTTTTTCTAATCGCAGATTGAAAGTTTGTAGCTGTTGATGACTATTACCCAGTTGCGTTTCTAATTGGCCGCGTATTTGCGTAAAT
The DNA here is from genome assembly GCF_004211995.1 of Escherichia sp. E14S1. Lineage (NCBI taxonomy): Bacteria > Pseudomonadati > Pseudomonadota > Gammaproteobacteria > Enterobacterales > Enterobacteriaceae > Escherichia > Escherichia sp. E14S1. The sequence goes on along the minus strand of NZ_RHJQ01000006.1, from coordinate 48,628 downwards.
ACACGCTCTTTATCCCTGATGGTATTCATAAGGGTCTGTTGAGCCTGCTGCCAGGCGGCCAGAGTTTCGGGTAGATAATTTTTCTGTGTACCCAGTTCCCACAGAGAATAAACTGTCTGGTGTAATGTAATAGTGCTGGAATAAGAAGCTAACGACCGCACATTTTCGTCAATGCTATGCTTCAAAAAATCCAGGTATTGAATATGTTGTCTTAACGACTCGGTATCATTGTTATGCGTGTTAAGCATCTCCTTTAAGGTACTGACGATTTCAGTTTCTATATGTGAGAGTTCGAAAACGAGCTGCAACTCGTTTTGAATAGATTGCAGTGCATTTTGCAACCCCTGGTTTTCGTGAAGATCTTTCCGTTGGCTGAGTTGATTGAGCAATGATGATTGTTGCCAACTTAAATCCTGAGTCAGGGAGTTGAGTTCATTATTGAAATCGTCATGCAACCAGTTAACTCTTGACGATATAACGTCGAGTTTTCCGTTTTCCTTATTATGTTCATTTAATGCTTTATCGAGATTACTCAGCAATTTGCGACTACTGGCGACCTGTTGGTTAAGCGCACTTTGATTTACTGAATCAAGATGGGGATTAATTGACTGAATTTTTTGTAGCCGTTGTTCAATTTGCTCTCTTACCTGAAGGCGGCTATCGGTGTTGGTTGTCTGTTGTAGCTCATTGAATTCATTTACCAATGCCGTAAGGTTTTCTTCAAAAAGAAATGAAGCCTGAATTCGTGGGAAATAATCGTCAAGTGCGTAGCGAACCTGGGAATTTTGTTCATGCCAGGAATAAAGGCTAACTACACTAACAAATAGCGTAAGAACGGCACTAAAAACAAAGGCGAGCCGCAAGCTCGTCCCGATAGTATGTAGTTGTTTCACTTTAATGACTCAAGTTGCGTATTCACTAATTGCTGCTGCTGCAGGAAAAACTGCTGCCAGGCCATAATCTGGGCTTCACGAAAACCTGATTGCAGTTCGAATTGCTGTAGATATGTAGGATTAACAGACTGTTGTGGAGTAACGGGAACTGCGATTAATAGTGCGCGCACCTCTGGCAATGTCCGCTTAAGCCGATGTTCTGCGGCATATAATGCTTTCCAACTTTTCTGAAGCTCGGTAAGGCGAAAAGTAATCGCATAATCAAATAACAATTGCACGAGCTTTTGGCGTTGCATGATCAACGGGTAATCAAGCGAAGGAGATGCAAATAACCGCATTTGTTGGTCAGCGAGTGGAGTGCCGGAGGGCAGAGGATATACCGGATACTTCCCTGAATCAGAATCGCTCAGTGCTTGCTGACCTTCCGGACTCAACAAGAAATCAATAAAACGTCCCGCCTCTTGTGGATGATTACTGCCTTCTGTAATGGCAATAAACATAGGCGCTGCGCGCGAGTTGGGGAAATAGCTGAAACGTAAAGTTGAATTATTAAGCAGTACGTTAGCGTAATTGTCGATTACCGGACCAGCGTCCCCCAGTCCTGTACTGATCTTATTTGCTACGCCGAAGCTACGTGATGAAATGGTGGCGAGATTACCGCCTATTTTCAGTAGTGTACTCCAACCGCTACTCCATCCTTGTTGCTGCAGAAGATCTTCAATCATCAGATGAGTAGTATCTGAACGAGAAGGACTGCTCATTAATAGCGTTCCTTGATAACGCGACTTACTTAATTCCTGCCATGACGTTGGCACCGGCTCTTTTTTGTCTTCCAGATGCGCCACATTGATAAGAATGCCGTAGCCCGATATGGCAACAGCAACGGTGGTTGAACGAATGGATTCCGGTACTAACTTTCTACTTGTTTCTATTTGATTATTAAATGGCTGGAGCAGATTTTTACTTTGTAACCGCTGTAGCAACATAGGGGATGAACTCAGTACCAGATCAATATTTTCACCCAATGGATTTTCCAGCAGGCGCTCAATAGATGCACTGGTTCGGTTGAGCGTACGGATTTTGGTTGCCTGTGGTTGCTTTTGCCATTGACTGATAATGTGCTCTGTCGCTTCCGAAGAAAGCGTTGTAGCAATCACTAATTCATGCGCTGAGGCAACGCTGATATATAAAATCCAATAGATTAGTGCTCTTTGTATAATGCGAATCATGTCAAAAATCCCATTAATAAGAGATAAATTCCTGGGCTGTAATCCATGTTGTTATCCATTAGTTAACATAAGCAACGAACTTCAAGCCATGTGTTTTTGTATTTGTAAATTATCATTAATTCGGCAAGCAACCAGCATTACTATATCCGCAAGTGACTGTTACGGAAATGCGCATTAATTAATTTCCACATTTTCGCTCTCAGATTCAGGTTCTGACTGTATAGCAGTAAAAAATGAAATTTGTTGTTGGCGGCTTCATCCCATTTTTTTACTCGTTGAGGATGGTAATAACAAGCACTATCGTAAATAGGGTCATCTGCGGTGGCCTGATGCAGACTTAGCGTCTCAGTAATCATGACGGAGTTCCAGTCTTCAGAAACCATAAAAAAGGCCCTAATTTGAGCGCAAATCAGCGTGTTACGACGGATATCCTGAAGATGTTCAGACTCTGCTTTTTGTTGTGCGGTGATGAAGGTTTTCATGTTGTGCAGCATGGTTCTCTGGCATAACAAGAACAAGTATCTTCAATGATCCCGATTATAGAAGCAAAATATGTGATTGAACTCAAAAAATGAAAATTTTAATAAAACTAATTTTTTTTAAATTGGGCCTGTTGTAACACGTTAAGGTTTAAATAATAACCATGTTGCATTTTCCAAAATCAAATATGGGAAAGAAATGGAACATTGAATTTGTTTTTTTGAGTCAGTTTTGACTCATTTGCCCTGTATTGTAACTTAAACTCTCTTGCTTCACTATCTTCAAAACTCACTAAGCAAAGGCTTTTTAAATACTCATCAGAGAGTAGTAATGAGCATTGCTATGAATATTATTATTTGATTAAACAACACTATGAACTGGAAGGTGATATATGCTTTCTTTATTGAAACCTAAAGTGGCAACACATAAGGTTCCTGAAAGTGAAGTGAAAAGTACCTATAATCGTTACCGTATGCAGGCGTTATTCAGCGTATTTATCGGTTATCTTTCGTATTACATTGTCAGGAATAACTTTGTTCTCTCTACACCGTATTTAAAACAAGAGCTCAATCTTTCTGCGACGCAAATAGGGCTGTTAAGCAGTTGTATGCTGATAGCCTACGGTATTAGTAAAGGGATAATGAGCAGTCTGGCGGATAAAGCTAATCCTAAAGTATATATGGCAGTGGGTTTAATACTTTGTGCTCTCGTTAACGTGGCACTTGGTTTTAGTTTCGCATTCTGGATGTTTGCAGGACTTGTCATTCTGAATGGTTTCTTTCAGGGAATGGGTGTTGGCCCGTCATTTATTACGATCGCCAACTGGTTTCCTCGTAAAGAACGGGGCATTGTCGGCGCGGTCTGGAATATTTCGCACAACGTGGGTGGTGGTATTGTTGCTCCGATTGTCGGCGGCGCATTTGCCGTACTGGGCACTGAACACTGGAAAATAGCAACATATGTTATTCCAGCGATTGTCTCTGTTGTCATTGCTATCGTGGTACTGATGTCAGGTAAAGGTTCACCGGTAAGTGAAGGTTTGCCGCCATTAAACGAAATCGTTCCGGACGACGTCAGCATTAAAGCAAAAGATGATCGTGCGCCGGAAGATATGACGGCCTGGCAAATTTTTTGTACCTATGTGCTTAAAAATAAGAATGCCTGGTTTGTCTCTTTCGTTGATGTTTTTGTCTATATGGTGCGTTTCGGAATTATCAGCTGGTTACCTATTTATTTGTTAAGCGTGAAGCATTTTACAAAGACCGAAATGAGTACGGCATTTTTAATCTTCGAATGGGCGGCTATTCCAACGACATTATTTGCTGGCTGGTTGAGTGATAAATTATTTCATGGTCGCCGTATGCCGCCAGCGATTATCAGTATGGTATTGATTTTCTTCTGCCTGTTGGGCTACTGGAAAAGCGATTCTCTACTCTCTATTACTATTTTCGCTGCTTGCGTGGGCTGCCTTATCTATGTTCCGCAGTTCCTGGCCTCTGTTCAGACAATGGAAATTGTTCCCAGTTTTGCCGTGGGCTCCGCTGTCGGTTTGCGTGGTTTCATGAGCTATATTCTTGGAGCGACGCTTGGTACAAGCCTGTTTGGTATTATGGTCGATGAGGTTGGTTGGGATGGTGGTTTTTATCTTCTGCTTGCTGGTGTTATCTGTTGCATCATTTTCTGTACGTTAACGCACTTTGGTGCGATTGCTATGGAAAAACAACGTCAAAATGATGCTGAGACGTATCAACCAGAGCTTCAGACCCAAAAAAGCTAAGTTTTAGGGCCAGTCACGATGTGATTGGCCCACTTGCTTCTCCGCACAATTACCTTTCATCATCGATTTCGTACCCGTTTGGTTGCGTAAAGCGCATTTCGAGTTATGGCAAAACGCGATTAACGTTTGCGGCGTGAACGCCAGCCGTGTTCACAGTAATCCATTACCAGGAAAACAGCGGCCATTCTTTGGCAACCGTGGTGAGTTGTGGTGCATCGAAAACGGCTTGTGGCGAAACCACCGTTTCCTCAAGCGGGATATTTTTACCGTATCGTTCTTTAAGCTTTCCCTGGACCAGCGGGTTGCTAAGATCGAATTCTTTCAGCTTTTGCTGTTCACCTATGCGCATTCCCAGCGCGTTCTGATAAACCTTCCAAACGACTTCCGAGCAGTACTGACGATCATCGCTCCACGAGAAGCTAAAGTCATACGGTTTGCCGAGATAACGTTTTGCCGTTTGCGCCAGTTTTTGCTGTTGTTCGGTATTCAGTCCGCCTTCAACGCGGCGAACAATGTATTTGCCATCTTCACCGTGGGCGATCCACTGCTTGAGGGGGGTGTATTTCACCGGGCCGACCGCTTCAAAAACGTAGGGCTTTTTGTTGCGTATCACCAGCATACCGGTGTGGCTGTAATCGGAATGAGTTGCCAGTTGGATCGCTTTACTTTGCGATGAGGGAGAGATCTGAAAGATGATGTCGCCGGTTTGTGGTTGCCAGGCAAAGGCAGGTACAGAAACCAGCAGGCTGAGGATCAGCAGCCTGTTTTTCATAGTTAAACGTCCATGTATAAAAAAAGCGGCTGGTTAACGCCAGACCGCTTTTTTCAGCATTAGTATTCCCACGTCTCCGGGTTAATCCCCATCTCACGCATGATCTCTTTTGCCGCTTCCGGAATTTCGTCGCTGCGCTCTTTACGCAGGTCGGCATCATCCGGCAGAGGTTGCCCGGTAAAGGCATGCAGAAACGCTTCGCACAGCAGTTCGCTGTTGGTAGCGTGACGCAGGTTGTTCACCTGACGACGCGTGCGTTCATCGGTGAGGATTTTTAACACCTTAAGAGGAATGGAAACCGTAATCTTTTTGACTTGTTCACTCTTCTTGCCGTGCTCAGCGTATGGGCTGATATATTCGCCGCTCCATTCAGCCATGAGATACTTAATCCTCTTCGTCAATAAATTGAAACCAGACCACACAATTAATGTGGGTAATGGCCATAAACCCGCATAGTTTACCGTACAGGCGCTACCGTGACATCGTGTAATGCACCTGTCGGCGTGATAATGCATGTAATTTTAACGGTTATTGGGGAATTGCTCAATCTATACGCAAAGAAGTTTAGATGTCCAGATGTATTGACGTCCATTAACACAATGTTTACTCTGGTGCCTGACATTTCACCGACAAAGCCCAGGGAACTTCATCACATGACGCGTAAACAGGCCACCATCGCAGTGCGTAGTGGGTTAAATGACGACGAACAGTATGGTTGCGTTGTCCCTCCAATCCATCTTTCCAGCACCTATAACTTTACCGGATTTAACGAGCCGCGCGCGCATGATTACTCGCGTCGCGGCAATCCAACGCGCGATGTGGTTCAGCGTGCGCTGGCAGAACTGGAAGGCGGTGCTGGTGCAGTGCTTACTAATACCGGCATGTCCGCGATCCACCTGGTGACTACCGTCTTTTTGAAACCCGGCGATCTACTGGTTGCGCCACACGACTGCTACGGCGGCAGCTATCGCCTGTTTGACAGCCTGGCGAAACGCGGTTGCTATCGCGTGTTGTTTGTTGATCAAGGTGATGAGCAGGCATTGCAGGCGGCACTGGCGGAAAAACCTAAACTGGTGCTGGTAGAAAGCCCAAGTAATCCATTGTTACGCGTCGTGGATATTGCGAAAATCTGCCATCTGGCAAGGGAAGTCGGGGCGGTGAGCGTGGTGGATAACACCTTCTTAAGCCCGGCATTGCAAAATCCGCTGGCATTGGGTGCCGATCTGGTGTTGCATTCATGTACGAAATATCTGAACGGCCACTCTGACGTGGTGGCCGGCGTGGTGATTGCTAAAGACCCGGACGTTGTCACTGAACTTGCCTGGTGGGCAAACAATATTGGCGTGACGGGCGGCGCGTTTGACAGCTATCTGCTACTGCGAGGGTTGCGTACTCTGGTGCCGCGTATGGAGCTGGCCCAGCGCAACGCGCAGGCGATTGTGAAATATCTGCAAACCCAGCCGTTGGTGAAAAAACTGTATCACCCGTCGCTGCCGGAAAATCAGGGGCATGAAATTGCCGCGCGCCAGCAAAAAGGCTTTGGCGCAATGTTGAGTTTTGAACTGGATGGCGATGAGCAGACGCTGCGTCGTTTCCTGGGCGGGCTGTCGTTGTTTACGCTGGCGGAATCGTTAGGGGGAGTGGAAAGTTTAATCTCTCACGCCGCAACCATGACACATGCAGGCATGGCGCCAGAAGCGCGTGCTGCCGCCGGGATCTCCGAGACGCTGCTGCGTATCTCCACCGGTATTGAAGATGGCGAAGATTTAATTGCCGACCTGGAAAATGGCTTCCGGGCTGCAAACAAGGGGTAAAAATGAGTGTGATTGCGCAGGCAGGGGCGAAAGGTCGTCAACTGCATAAATTTGGTGGCAGTAGTCTGGCTGATGTGAAGTGTTATTTGCGTGTCGCGGGCATTATGGCTGAGTACTCCCAGCCCGACGATATGATGGTGGTTTCCGCCGCCGGTAGCACTACTAACCAGTTGATTAACTGGTTGAAACTAAGCCAGACCGATCGTCTCTCTGCGCATCAGGTTCAACAAACGTTGCGTCGTTATCAGTGCGATCTGATTAGCGGCTTGTTACCCGCCGAACAAGCCGATAGCCTCATTAGCGCCTTTGTCAGCGATCTGGAGCGTCTGGCCGCGCTGCTCGACAGCGGTATTAACGACGCGGTGTATGCAGAAGTGGTGGGCCACGGGGAAGTGTGGTCAGCACGCTTAATGTCTGCGGTGCTTAATCAACAAGGGCTGCCAGCGGCATGGCTTGATGCCCGCGAGTTTTTACGCGCCGAACGCGCCGCACAACCGCAGGTTGATGAAGGGCTTTCTTATCCGTTGCTGCAACAGCTACTGGTACAACATCCGGGCAAACGTCTGGTGGTGACTGGGTTTATCAGCCGTAACAACGCTGGTGAAACGGTGCTGCTGGGGCGTAACGGTTCCGACTATTCCGCGACACAAATCGGTGCGCTGGCGGGCGTTTCTCGCGTAACCATCTGGAGCGACGTCGCCGGGGTATACAGCGCCGACCCGCGTAAAGTGAAAGATGCCTGTCTGCTGCCGTTGCTGCGTCTGGATGAAGCCAGCGAACTGGCGCGTCTGGCGGCTCCCGTTCTTCACGCCCGTACTTTACAGCCAGTATCCGGTAGCGAAATCGACCTGCAGCTGCGCTGTAGTTACACGCCAGACCAAGGTTCCACGCGTATTGAACGTGTGCTGGCCTCCGGTACTGGTGCGCGTATTGTCACCAGCCATGATGATGTCTGCTTGATTGAGTTTCAGGTGCCCACCAGCCAGGATTTCAAACTGGCGCATAAAGAGATCGACCAAATCCTGAAACGTGCTCAGGTGCGTCCACTGGCAGTTGGCGTGCATAACGATCGCCAGTTGCTGCAATTTTGCTACACCGCAGAAGTCGCTGACAGTGCGCTGAAAATCCTCGACGAAGCGGGATTACCCGGCGAACTGCGCCTGCGTCAGGGGCTGGCGCTGGTGGCGATGGTTGGGGCGGGCGTCACCCGTAACCCGCTGCATTGCCACCGCTTTTGGCAGCAACTGAAAGGCCAGCCGGTCGAATTTACCTGGCAGTCGGATGACGGCATCAGTCTGGTAGCAGTGCTGCGCACCGGACCGACCGAAAGCCTGATTCAGGGGCTGCATCAGTCCGTCTTCCGTGCAGAAAAACGCATCGGCCTGGTGCTGTTCGGCAAGGGCAATATCGGCTCCCGCTGGCTGGAACTGTTCGCCCGCGAGCAGAGTACGCTCTCGGCACGCACCGGCTTTGAATTTGTGCTGGCAGGCGTGGTGGACAGCCGTCGCAGCCTGTTGAGCTACGACGGGCTGGACGCCAGCCGCGCGTTAGCCTTCTTCAACGATGAAGCCGTCGAGCAGGATGAAGAGTCGCTGTTCCTGTGGATGCGCGCCCATCCGTATGATGATTTAGTGGTGCTGGACGTTACCGCCAGCCAGCAGCTTGCTGACCAGTATCTTGATTTCGCCAGCCACGGTTTCCACGTCATCAGCGCCAACAAACTGGCGGGAGCCAGCGACAGCAATAAATATCGCCAGATCCACGACGCCTTCGAAAAAACCGGGCGTCACTGGCTGTACAACGCCACCGTCGGTGCGGGCTTGCCGATCAACCATACCGTGCGCGATCTGATCGACAGCGGCGATACTATTTTGTCGATCAGCGGGATCTTCTCCGGCACGCTCTCCTGGCTGTTCCTGCAATTCGACGGTAGCGTGCCGTTTACCGAGCTGGTGGATCAGGCCTGGCAGCAGGGCTTAACCGAACCTGACCCGCGTGACGATCTCTCCGGCAAAGACGTGATGCGCAAGCTGGTGATTCTGGCGCGTGAAGCAGGTTACAACATCGAACCGGATCAGGTACGCGTGGAGTCGCTGGTGCCTGCCCATTGCGAAGGCGGCAGCATCGACCACTTCTTTGAAAATGGCGATGAACTTAACGAGCAGATGGTGCAACGGCTGGAAGCGGCCCGTGAAATGGGGCTGGTGCTGCGCTACGTAGCGCGTTTCGATGCCAACGGCAAAGCGCGTGTAGGCGTGGAAGCGGTACGTGAAGACCATCCGCTGGCATCATTGCTGCCGTGCGATAACGTCTTTGCCATCGAAAGCCGCTGGTATCGCGATAATCCGCTGGTGATCCGTGGGCCTGGCGCAGGGCGCGACGTCACCGCCGGGGCGATTCAGTCGGATATCAACCGACTGGCGCAGTTGTTGTAATTGCTTTTACCCTGGCTTGTAAAAGAAGGATGCTTTCGGCAAAGAATTATTTGAAAGCATCTCTTTTACGCCGATTCCCGCACCACCAGTTGCCCGGAAAGCGCAATTCTTTGGGTTTGCAAATCCGGGTCTTTTAATTTGCGAATCATCAGGGTCGCTGCCTGGCGTCCGGTTTCTTCACTGGCGGAAGATACATAGGTGAAAACAGGAGAGGTCAGGTTGATATGCAGCATATCTTCAAAACCAATTAGCGCTACCTGCTGGGTCAGAAAGACGTCTTTCCCGACGGTACGCCCCACCTGATGTATGCCGTTGATGCTGCCAATCATGGCCTCGGGCGAATGGCAGAGCAGGGCGGTAATGGCGTTGTTATTTTCCAGCAACTGGCGCGTTGCCATGCTGGCAGCCCAGGTGTCACCGTCACAGGCTGGCGTGAACTCGTCACGACAAGCAATGCCAAATTTTGCCAGGGTCTGGCGAAAACCAACCAGTCGCTGCTGACGGATAAGATCACTTTCTCTGCCACCGAGATAGGCAATGTAACGATGGCCGCGCTCAATTAAATAACGTGTGGCAAGACTTGCTGCCTGCTGGTTGTCACGCAATACCAGGTTGCACTCATCTTTGATAGGCGTTTGTGACGCGACAACAAGGGGAAGCGAACACTGGCGGATTAGCGTGGGGAGGGTTTCACGATGCGCATCGGAAGCCAGATAAATCACTCCGGCAACACCTTGTTGCTTGAAGGAAAGTAAACAACGTTCAAGATGTTCATGTTCGTTCTGTGGTTGCCCAAGGAATACCATATAGCCCCTGGCTTCCAGTTCCTGAACAATACTGGCCATCACTTTGATGGAAAAGCTATCGCTAAAATCACGTAAAATCAGTCCGATAATATTTGACGTGTGGGAACGTAAATTGGCGGCGGCAACATTATGCACGTAGCCCAGTTCGTTAATAGCAGCATGAACTTTCCCGATGGTCGCCTCTGAGATTTTCCCTTTCTGGCGCAGCACTAGCGACACGGTAGAGACGGAAACTCCGGCTCTTTTGGCAACATCAATTATGCTGACTTTCTTCAAACTCACTCCCTGAACAACGTTGATTCTTTAAATAGCAAGAAGGTTCTGGTCAGGGACCAGAACCTCTGACATCGAGTAATCTTAAGGCTATTTACCGATCATCGTCGACATGGTTTGCGCGATAAATTGCGCTCGCGCGCCAAAAATGACCTGAATGCCGTTATCGCCAACAAAAACCACGCCACGGGCGCCAATATTATTTAGACCATCCTGATCCACCGCTTCTTTATCAGAGACTTCCAGACGTAAACGCGTGATGCAGGAGCCTACCGATTTAATGTTTTGCTGACCGCCAAGCAGCGTGATGATTTCTGTTGCCAGCTCGTCATCGGTTTTATCATTAGCGCTAACCGTAGTTTCAGTACGACCAGGCGTTTTCACATCAAAACGACGAATAACAAAGCGGAAGGTGAAGTAGTAGATCACCGCCATTGGCACGCCGACGATAATGGCGCTCAGGAAGTTGGTTTCATAGCCGTTAAAGGATGGCAGGATGCCAAACGAAATATAGTCAATCAGCCCCGCAGAGAAGGATTTGGCAATATGTGCATGCAGCAGATACATCGCCATATAGGAAAGGCCCGCCATGATGGCATTGAAGATATACAGCACAGGGGCGACAAAGATAAATGTAAATTCAACGGGTTCTGTAATACCGGTCAGAAAACAGGTTAATGCGGCAGAGAACAGAATACCGGCGGCAATTTTCTTATTCTTTGTGTGCGCTTCATGGTACATCGCCAGGCACGCCGCAGGCAGGGCAAACAGCATCAGGGGGAATTCGCCTTGCATAAATTTACCGGCGTCATGATAACTGTCGCTGCTAAATGATTTCACCCCTTCTTCCAACATCTTGAACCAAATCGTCTGATCGCCGTGAATCATTTGCCCGGCATGGGTAGTGTAATCCCCAAAAGAATACCAAAACGACGGATACCAGATGTGGTGCAAGCCAAGCGGAATGAGCGCTCGTTCAGTTACACCAAAAATAAAGGTCGATGCTGCCTGGTTGTTACCATTAACGATAACCGATAATGCATCGATTCCTGACTGAATGTGTTGCCAGACATAGGGTAGTAACAGGCCAAGAATGAAGGAGAGAAAAGCCGTCGCGATAGCGACAAAGCGTTTCCCGGAGAAAAAACCAAGGAATTCTGGCAATTGCATGGTATGAAAACGGTTGTAACACCACGCCGCCAGGATCCCGCATATCAGGCCGCCAAAAACGCCCATTTGCAATGTAGGGATACCCACCACCATCGCGTATTTGCCGCCTTGCCCGGCCATTTCTGGCGTGATGCTAAGTACGGTGCTGATGGTGATATTGGTGACAAAAACGGAAACGGCTGCGGATAACGCCGCAATTCCTGATTCAGAAGCCAGCCCTACGGCGGAACCGATAGCAAAAAGCATCGGCAAGTTATCAAAAATAATGCCGCCTGCATTCATCATCAACGGCAAATGGAATTTATCTCCGAACGCCAGTAACAGCCCAGCGGCAGGCAGAAGCGAAATTGGCAGCATTAGGGCGCGACCAATCATCGACAATTTAGAAAGTGACTTCACGAAACTCGACATCAGATTCATGCTGATTTCCCCCGAATAGCGCATAAATCTGCGCGAATTAGTCTTTTTTTGTATAAGTAGAACGTTCTAGTAGAACGTTCTACTTATCGTGGGGGATGCATAATTGCTCTGCAACATAATTTTGGAGAAATTGTTAATAGTTTGAAGTAGTTCAAATAATAAACATGCAGTATTGAATGCAAATTATGGTATCTATTTGTTTTATTTAAATAAGTGTCCAGCTAACACAGACGAGCATATTAATTAACTCTTATTTAAATAAATTTGAAGCCGATGGCTTATCCGTTTATTCATTACTTCGCGCGCGATAATGTGAGAGAACCCATTTACCCTCACATTCAAATGAAGAAAATTCATCTTCCCTGATTTTTCCTCACCATCATGGGGCATTTTTCGGTTGACGCCCCTCGGCTTTTCCTTCATCTTTACATCTGGACGTCTAAATGGATAGATGTTCACAACACAACATATAACTACAAGCGATTGATGAGGTAAGGTATGAGCTTTTTTCACGCCAGCCAGCGGGATGCCCTGAATCAGAGCCTGGCCGAAGTCCAGGGGCAGATTAATGTTTCGTTCGAATTTTTCCCGCCGCGTACCAGTGAAATGGAGCAGACCCTGTGGAACTCCATCGATCGTCTTAGTAGCCTGAAACCGAAATTTGTTTCAGTGACCTATGGCGCAAACTCCGGCGAGCGCGACCGTACGCACAGCATCATTAAAGGCATTAAAGACCGTACTGGTCTGGAGGCTGCACCGCATCTCACCTGCATTGATGCGACGCCTGACGAGCTGCGGACCATCGCCCGCGACTATTGGAATAACGGTATTCGCCATATCGTGGCGCTGCGTGGCGACCTGCCGCCGGGAAGCGGTAAGCCGGAAATGTATGCCTCTGACCTGGTGACGTTGTTAAAAGACGTCGCGGATTTCGATATCTCCGTGGCGGCGTATCCGGAAGTGCATCCGGAAGCGAAAAGCGCCCAGGCGGATTTGCTTAACCTGAAACGCAAAGTGGACGCCGGCGCCAATCGCGCGATTACCCAATTCTTCTTTGATGTCGAAAGCTACCTGCGTTTTCGTGATCGCTGCGTTTCGGCGGGTATCGATGTGGAAATTATTCCTGGCATTTTGCCCGTCTCTAACTTTAAACAGGCGAAGAAATTTGCTGACATGACCAACGTACGCATTCCGGCGTGGATGGCGCAAATGTTTGATGGTCTGGATGACGACGCCGAAACCCGCAAGCTGGTGGGCGCGAATATTGCGATGGATATGGTGAAGATTTTAAGCCGTGAAGGGGTGAAAGATTTCCACTTCTATACGCTTAACCGTGCTGAAATGAGTTACGCGATTTGCCACACATTGGGTGTTCGACCTGGTTTATAAGTGCTTTGGTTTCTGTAAAAATCACACGGTGATCACAAAATTAAAACAAAGCACAAAATGCCTCCTCGAAGCGAGGGGGCAGACAAGTAAAACTATTGACTCGCTTTTTCTCCTTCATTCCTTAAAAGAACAGAGAGAAAACAGGGATAAAACCCTTTTTTATAAGGTATTTGTCCGGAATCGGACATAATCAAAAAGGCTTATTTAAGATCAATTTGATCTACATCTCTTTAACTAATGATATGTAAGATCCCAACTATCGCATCCGTGGATTAATTCAATTATAACTTCTCTCTAACGCTGTGTATCGTAAGGGTAACACTGTAGAGGGAGTATATTGATGAGCACGTCAGACGATATCCATAACACAACAGCAGCCGGAAAATGCCCGTTCCATCATGGCGGTCATGACCAGAGCGCCGGTGCGGGAACAACCACTCATGACTGGTGGCCAAAACAACTCCGTGTTGACCTGTTAAACCAACATTCTAACCGTTCTAACCCACTGGGTGAGGACTTCGACTACCGCAAAGAATTTAGCAAGCTAGATTACTACGGCCTGAAAAAAGATCTGAAAGATCTGCTGACAGAGTCTCAACCGTGGTGGCCAGCAGACTGGGGCAGCTACGCTGGCCTGTTTATTCGTATGGCCTGGCACGGCGCGGGGACTTACCGTTCAATTGATGGCCGCGGCGGCGCGGGTCGTGGTCAGCAACGTTTTGCACCGCTCAACTCCTGGCCGGATAACGTCAGCCTGGATAAAGCGCGTCGTCTGTTGTGGCCAATCAAACAAAAATATGGTCAGAAAATCTCTTGGGCCGACCTGTTTATCCTCGCGGGTAACGTGGCGCTGGAAAACTCCGGTTTCCGTACCTTCGGTTTTGGTGCCGGTCGTGAAGACGTCTGGGAACCGGATCTGGATGTTAACTGGGGTGATGAAAAAACCTGGCTTGCCCACCGTAACCCGGAAGAACTGGCAAAACGCCCATTAGCAGCAACCGAAATGGGGCTGATTTACGTTAACCCGGAAGGACCAAATGCCAGTGGCGAACCGCTTTCTGCGGCTGCAGCTATTCGCGCGACATTTGGCAATATGGGGATGAACGACGAAGAAACCGTTGCGCTGATCGCGGGTGGTCATACGTTAGGTAAAACTCACGGCGCAGGCCCGGCAACGCACGTAGGTCCTGATCCAGAAGCGGCCCCGATCGAAAACCAGGGCTTAGGCTGGAAAAGTGATTTTGGTTCCGGTGTCGGTGCTGATGCCATTACGTCAGGTCTGGAAGTGGTCTGGACCCAGACGCCGACCCAGTGGAGCAACTATTTCTTCGAAAACCTGTTCAAATATGAGTGGGTACAGACTCGTAGCCCGGCAGGCGCCATCCAGTTTGAAGCCGTAGATGCACCGGAAATTATCCCAGATCCGTTCGATCCGTCGAAGAAACGTAAGCCGACGATGCTGGTCACTGACCTGACGCTGCGTTTTGATCCAGAGTTTGAGAAGATTTCACGTCGCTTCCTTGACGATCCGCAAGCGTTCAACGAAGCCTTTGCCCGTGCGTGGTTCAAACTGACGCACAGGGATATGGGGCCGAAATCACGTTACATCGGACCGGAAGTGCCGAAAGAAGATCTGATCTGGCAAGATCCGCTGCCACATGCGTTCTTCAACCCGAGCGAGGAAGATATCCTTAACCTGAAGACGGCGATTGCTGAGTCTGGTCTCTCTGTGAGCGAGCTGGTTTCTGTTGCCTGGGCTTCTGCCTCCACCTTCCGCGGTGGGGATAAACGTGGCGGTGCCAACGGTGCGCGTCTGGCATTAGCTCCGCAGCGCGACTGGGAGGTTAATGCCGCAGCAGCACGCGCATTGCCGGTGCTGGAGGGGATCTATAAATCCTCACACACGGCTTCACTCGCTGACATTATTGTTCTCGCCGGTGTTGTTGGTGTCGAAAAAGCGGCGAGTGCTGCGGGTATCAGCATCTGTGTTCCGTTCACACCAGGCCGCGTAGATGCACGTCAGGATCAGACGGATATCGAGATGTTCGAGCTGCTCAAACCTGTTGCTGATGGTTTCCGTAACTATCGCGCTGCGTCGGGCGAGGCTACCACTGAATCACTGCTGATCGATAAAGCGCAGCAACTGACGCTGACTGCACCAGAAATGACTGTGCTGGTGGGCGGGATGCGTGTGCTGGGCGCCAACTTCGATGGCAGCAAAAACGGTGTCTTCACTGACCGTGTGGGCGTATTGAGCAATGACTTCTTTGTGAACTTGCTGGATATGCGCTACGAGTGGAAAGCGACCGACGAATCGAAAGAGCTGTTCGAAGGCCGTGATCGTGAAACGGGTGAAGTGAAATACACCGCTAGCCGTGCGGACCTGGTATTTGGTTCTAACTCCGTTCTGCGTGCACTGGCAGAAGTTTACGCCAGCAGCGATGCCCACGAGAAATTTGTTAAAGACTTCGTGGCAGCATGGGTGAAAGTGATGAACCTCGACCGTTTCGACCTGCTGTAATCTGACCTTCTTCAGCGACTGCCTTTCAGGCAGTCGCTGAAGTTTCTTTACCGGCGTATAGTGTCCACAGGAAAACTACACACTGGATCTCTCATGTCTGCCGCAGGAAAGAGCAACCCACTGGCAATCAGTGGCCTGGTTGCGCTCACACTTATCTGGAGTTATAGCTGGATTTTCATGAAGCAAGTCACCAGCTACATCGGTGCCTTCGACTTCACCGCCTTACGCTGCATTTTCGGCGCTCTCGTTTTATTCATCGTTCTTTTGTTACGTGGTCGCGGAATGCGCCCGACGCCGTTTAAATACACCTTAGCCATTGCCCTGTTACAAACCTGCGGGATGGTTGGCTTGGCGCAGTGGGCGCTGGTCAGCGGTGGAGCGGGGAAAGTGGCGATCCTGAGCTATACCATGCCGTTCTGGGTGGTGATTTTCGCCGCGTTGTTTCTCGGTGAACGCCTGCGACGTGGGCAATATTTCGCGATTCTGATTGCCGCTTTCGGTTTATTTTTGGTGTTGCAGCCGTGGCAACTCGATTTCTCTTCGATGAAAAGCGCCATGCTGGCGATCCTCTCCGGCGTCAGTTGGGGGGCGAGCGCCATTGTCGCTAAACGCCTTTACGCCCGTCATCCGCGCGTGGATCTATTGTCGTTAACATCCTGGCAGATGCTGTATGCGGCGCTGGTGATGAGCGTGGTCGCCTGGCTGGTGCCGCAACGTGAAATTGACTGGCAGCCCACCGTGTTCTGGGCGCTGGCCTACAGTGCAATTCTGGCGACGGCGCTGGCGTGGAGCTTATGGTTGTTTGTATTGAAAAACTTGCCTGCCAGTATTGCCAGTTTAAGCACACTGGCCGTTCCCGTTTGCGGCGTACTCTTTTCCTGGTGGCTGCTCGGTGAGAATCCTGGTGCGGTTGAAGGTAGCGGTATTGTGCTGATTGTGCTGGCATTGGCGCTGGTGAGCCGTAAGAAAAAAGAAGCCGTCAGTGTAAAAAGGATCTGAATTTTTTCTTCATGTGGGGCGAGCTCTTATTTAACAAAATAGCGATAGTGCCCCACAATCCGCCAGCTAAACAGCACATCTTCTTCCTGCGCGCCCGCGCCAATGTTATGTATCACCAGCGGCGTACCGTCGCGGGCGAAGCCATCTGAAACTACCCCAATATGTGCCAGCCCGTTGTCCAGTCGCCAGGAGACAATATCGCCCGCTTGATAGTCACCAGCGTTTTTGCTGGTGGGGCGTGTTTTATCGTGGCGGGTAAACCAGGTTTCCAGATTAGGCACCCGACGGTGATCGATGTTGCTGTCCGGGCGCTTTAACTTCCACTTTTGCGGATAATCGGCAAAATTCTTCGCCATATCTTCGTGAACCAGTTTCTGCAAATCGACCTTCTGGCTGCGCAAGGCGCGGATCACCACATCGGAACATACGCCGCGTTCTTGCGGGACATCACCGCCAGGATAGGTAAGCTGCACATACGCCGGATCGTAAAATAGCGTGCTGCCAATTTGCTGTCTGGCACCGTCCGCGATGGCAAGATTGGTGTTGGCCTGGATTGGTACCACGGCTGGTGGAACGGCGGGAGATTTTAAGGGGGGCTGGTAAATGCCGTTAGCAGGCTGACCAGCGCCAGTGAAGCTTTCATCTGTTTCATCCGTGAAAATAAGAGTCACAGATTCGACCTTCCGGGCTAACGATTGTTCTGTGGAGAAAATGTCCAGAAGCGGATAAAAAAACTCCCAATCAACGTGGGAGTTTCAGATTACTGGCACAGAGTGCCGGATGCGACGTGAACGCCTTATTTGGCCTACAAAAACACGCAAATTCAATATATTGCAGAGATTAGGTAGGCCACATAAGCGTAGCGCATCAGGCTATTTTGCGTTCAAACTCCCGGACAAGCCGGGAGTTTGACAAGGTTATTCCCACTCTTGCAGGAAACGCTGACCGTACTGGTCGGCTACCAGCAGTGCGGCGTAAACCTGATCTGGCGTCGCGCCGCCAGGCATGTTGTGAATGGTTTCACCTTCTGCACATGCCGCTTCTGCCACAATTCGCATTTTCGCCGGGACATCTTCTTTAATATCCAGTTGAGCGAGAGTTATTGGCAAACCTACCGCATGGCTAAGTGCGGCTACGGTTTCGATTTCCTCAACCGGCGCGTTTTCCAGAACCAGCTGCGTCAGCGTACCGAATGCCACTTTTTCACCGTGATAATAGTGATGCGCATCTGGGATAGCGGTCAGGCCGTTATGCACCGCGTGAGCCGCCGCCAGACCACCGCTTTCAAAACCAACGCCGCTCAAATAGGTGTTCGCTTCAATCACGCGCTCCAGCGCCGGAGTCACTACATGCTGTTCGGCGGCAAGCATCGCTTTTTCGCCTTCTTCCAGCAGGGTGTTGTAGCACAGTTCAGCCAGCGCCAGCGCCGCCTGAGTACACTTACCGCCCGCCATGGTGGTCGCGCCGCTACGAGAGCATGCACGCGCTTCAAACCAGGTTGCCAGCGCATCACCAATACCCGCTGCTAACAGACGCGCAGGTGCGCCCGCGACGATTTTAGTATCGACAATGACCATATTCGGGTTATTTGGCAGCAGCAGATAGCGGTCAAATTCACCATCATCGGTGTAAATAACAGACAACGCACTGCACGGCGCGTCGGTAGAAGCGATGGTCGGTGCGATTGCTACCGGAACACCCATGAAATGCGCCAGTGCTTTGGCGGTATCAAGGGTTTTACCGCCGCCAATACCGAGAATCGCGCCACACTGCGCAGTCTCCGCGATGCCGCGCAGACGATCGATCTCATTTTGCGAACATTCACCGCCAAAGGGGGCGATTTCAACAACCAGCCCGGCATCTTTAAAGCTTTGCTCGACGGTTGCCTGAGCAAAACCTAATACAAATTTATCGCCAACAACCAACCAACGTTCTGCCAGCGGCTTCAGGTATTCGCCCAGGCGATTAATGACATCAGCGCCCTGGATGTATTTACCCGGTGATTGAATAATGCGGTCCATAATTGCTCCTTTAGAGATGAGTAGTGCCAAATGCGGCATTCCAGTCGTGCTCGAACTTCTCTATAGCCGACTCTACCGCAGGGGTGTTGAGCATTTGTTGCGCTACATCTAAGGGCAGTGTGATGGATTCACATCCTGCCAACAAACAATCCAGCGCCTGACGTGGTGTTTTAAAGCTGGCAGCCAGCACCATGCTTTCTGGCGCGTGCATTTCCAGTAACGCTTGCAGCTCCTGGACGGTACGAATGCCGTCTCCGCCCTGAGCGTCCACGCGATTTACATAGGGAGCAACGTATTTTGCCCCTGCCAGCGCGGCCAGCAATCCTTGCGCGGCGCTGTACACTGCGGTGCCAAGTGTAGTAATACCCTCTTTTTTCAACAATTTAATTGCTGCCAGACCTTCTGAGGTTACCGGAATTTTCACCACAATGCCCGGAATAACGTCGCGCAGGCGCTTCGCTTCCTCCACCATCCCCTGCGCGTCGCGGCTCATGGTCTGAGCAAACAGAATGCCTTCATCACCAATCGCTTTTTGCAGACGCGGCAGCACTTCCCAGATGGACTCCTTGCTGGCAGCGATAATGCTCGGGTTAGTTGTTACCCCGGCAATGGGGAATATGCGTGCCAGACGTTCGACTTCTGCGACGTTAGCGGTGTCCAGATACAGTTCCATGATGTTTCCTTTTACAGTTCCAGTTCATGTTGCAGCAGGCTGGCGATAGCGTCGGCAGAGGCGGCGTTAACCAGCGCGTTACGGAATTCTTCGTGCATGATGCGACGAGCGAGACGCGAGAAAATGCGCATATGCTGATCGCCCGCGGCGTGTTTGTTCAGGGTTAACATAATGATGAATTGTGCTTCATCATCGCCCCAGCGCACCGGCGCTTGCAGACGCGCTACGCTGATGGTGGATTGCTCAATGTGTTCTGATTTGCTGTGTGGAATGGCGAAACTAAAGCCCAGACCGGTAGAGAAAACGGCCTCGCGTGCCCACAAGTCGGCTTCCAGTTTACGCGGATAGCGGCAGCGGCCCGCCAGCAGCAGGTTATCGGTCATGCCTTTGAGCACTTCTTCTTTGCTGCGCCAGTCACTTTCCAGCGTGATGCACTCAGCGGTGACCAGCGGTGCGTCCTGTTGCGTCATACGGAATTGCGCCAGCAGGTGTTCCACTTCCAGCGAAGTCCGGCAGGCCATTGCCTGGTTGAGCAACTGGCGGCATTCGCGGCTATCAAGCTGCGCCATTCGCGCTTTCGCTGCCGGAATCGACGGCGCGCTCATGCTCAGTTCATCCAGACCTAAACCAATCAGCAACGGCAGCACGGAACCTTTCGCCCCCAGTTCTCCGCACAGACCAATCCATTTCCCCTGGCGATGCACCGCCTGCACGGCGTAATCGAGCGCCCGCAAGAATGCCGGATTCAGGCTGTTGTAGTGACGAGTAACCTTAGCGTTATCGCGATCCACCGCCAGCAGATACTGCGTCAGATCGTTACTGCCGATACTAAAGAAATCAATCTCTTCGCAGCATTGATCGATGATGAACATCACCGATGGCACTTCCAGCATAATGCCGAGCTGGATCTTCTCATCAAACGGAATGTGTTCGTTACGTAGCTGCTGTTTGGCTTCTGCCAGTTTTTCTTTCACCCATAAGATCTCTTCCATTGAAGAGATCATCGGGATCATGATTTTCAGGCTGCCGTGAGCAGAGGCGCGCAGGATCGAGCGTAGTTGTGTGGTGAACAGCGAGGCGTATTCTTCATAAATACGCACCGCGCGATAACCGAGGAACGGGTTAGCTTCTGCCGGAATGTTCAGATAATCAACGGGTTTGTCACCGCCAATATCCATAGTGCGCACAATAATGCTGCGCCCGTTGGCGGACTCCAGCGCCTGACAAAAAATGTTGTACAGCTCGCTTTCGCCCGGTGCACTGGTGCGATCCATATAGAGCATTTCAGTGCGGAACAAACCAACGCCTTCCGCGCCATTGCCAAATGCGGCCTGCGCTTCCACGGAGTGGGCGATGTTCGCCGCGACTTCGATACGGATACCGTCAGCGGTACGCGCTTGCTGGGTCAGCCAGACACGCTGTTGCTCACGCAGAGCGTCCTGTACGCGGGCTTCTTGCTGATAATAACGGGCTACGGCTTCCCCTGGCTCAACCACAATTGCCCCGGCGTTGCCGTCGATATAAATCGTTTGTTGCTGCCACGGGGTAAGGGCATCGATATCCACACCAACCAGCGTCGGAATGTTGAACGAACGAGCAAGAATTACCGTGTGTGAGGTGGTGCCGCCGCTTTTGAGAAACAATCCTTTGAGGTGATTTTTATCCAGTTCGAGGAACTGGCTGGGGGTCAGTTCATCCGCCATACAAATAGCGGGATGTGTCAGTTTACCTGGCGCCGGAAAGCGTTGTTCACCGTAGATTTGCTGGAGTAGCTGGAAGCACACGTCGCGCACATCCAGCGCACGCTCTTGCAGGTAGCTACTGCTGGAACGGGCGAACTCTTCGCAAAAGTGATTCGCGCTGGCAACAATCGCTTCGGCGCAGCTTAATCCCTCGCTAACGCCTGCCAGTAAATGTTCGCGCAGGGACGTGTCGCCAGCCAGCGAGCGGTGCGCTTCCAGAATCGCGCTGGTAGCACCGTCGCTATCCAGCAGACGAAACTCAATGTTTTTCATCACCAGCGTCAGGCCGTTTTCCAGCGCGGATTGCTCAGCGTCCACACCTTTGGCGGCGGGAAGATTACCCAGTGCGTTGAGATCTAACGATGAAATTGGCGTCAGCGTGCCGCCTGCGCTACCGCTACATACGGTGCGGGCGCGAATAATGCGCGGATTCAAATTAGTGAGTGAAACCGGCAGCGGCTCCAGCTCGTCAGATTTAACTTCTGCCAGCGGCGCATCGCAGTGGGGGAATTCATCACGTAACCACTGGCTCAAGCGCTGGTGTGCTGCTTGTTCGTCAGCCCCGGAAATCAGTAACTGGCAGTTATCGCCCACCAGTGTATCGGTGCCAATCAGCGCCAGGGCGCTTTTGGCGTTGCCTTTACGGTCAGTACGCAGGTTATGCCACTCAATTTGAGATGAAAAAGTATTACACAGCGTTTCAACGTGGCTTGCCGGACGCGCATGTACGCCGTTAGGCAGCTCACAAATAAATTCCACAATCAGGGCCATTGCCTCTCTCCCGGTACGGTTTTCTGTTTACAGGATAAGAGCGCATGGCAACGACCTGCCATGTGACAAATCTGCCAAAAGCTGGACAAATGTAATGTAACCGCCAATTTGCGACGCGTCTCACAAGACGCGCCATTCCGGCATGATTCCGAGTTAACGCAAGTTATGAGGCGGATCGCATTTTTGTACTGACATTACAAAAGTCCAGTAAATGGCCTTTTTATCCACTGTTTGACCTGCTTGCGATTGCCTATTGTTTCTCCCATCAAAAAATATGGACATAGGCTTGGGTAAGCCTGGGAGCGACTTATGAATGAGTTGGTACAGATCCTGAAAAACACTCGTCAGCACTTAATGACGGGCGTTTCACACATGATTCCCTTCGTGGTATCGGGCGGTATTTTGCTGGCGGTTTCCGTCATGTTGTATGGCAAAGGCGCAGTGCCGGATGCCGTAGCCGATCCGAATCTGAAAAAACTGTTTGATATCGGCGTTGCAGGTTTGACGCTGATGGTGCCTTTCCTCGCCGCTTACATCGGTTATTCCATTGCAGAACGTTCTGCGCTGGCCCCGTGTGCTATCGGTGCCTGGGTTGGTAACAGCTTTGGTGCGGGCTTCTTTGGTACGCTGATCGCCGGGATCATCGGCGGCATTGTGGTGCATTACCTGAAGAAAATCCCGGTGCATAAAGTTCTGCGCTCGGTGATGCCTATCTTCATTATTCCGATCGTCGGTACCTTAATTACCGCTGGCGTCATGATGTGGGGGCTGGGCGAGCCGGTAGGCGCGTTGACTAACAGCCTGACTCAGTGGCTTCAGGGTATGCAGCAAGGCAGCGTGGTGATGCTGGCGGTGATTATGGGGCTGATGCTGGCGTTCGATATGGGCGGCCCGGTTAACAAAGTGGCCTATGCGTTTATGCTGATTTGCGTCGCTCAGGGTGTTTATACCGTGGTGGCAATTGCTGCCGTGGGGATCTGTGTTCCGCCGCTGGGCATGGGGCTGGCAACGCTGATTGGTCGTAAAAATTTCTCCGCAGAAGAGCGCGAAACCGGTAAAGCGGCGCTGGTAATGGGCTGTGTTGGCGTCACCGAAGGGGCGATTCCTTTCGCTGCCGCCGATCCGTTGCGTGTCATTCCTTCCATTATGGTAGGGACTGTCTGTGGCACGGTGACCGCAGCAATGGTAGGTGCGCAGTGCTATGCAGGCTGGGGTGGTCTGATTGTGCTGCCGGTGGTTGAAGGCAAGTTGGGTTACATCGCGGCAGTGGCTGTTGGGGCTGTAGCAACGGCTATCTGCGTTAACGTGCTGAAAAGTCTGGCGCGTAAAAATGGGTCTTCGACTGATGAGAAGGAAGACGACCTGGATCTGGATTTTGAAATTAATTAATTGAGGAACGAGCCATGACGAAAATTATTGCAGTAACCGCATGTCCTTCAGGTGTTGCCCATACCTATATGGCGGCAGAGGCGCTGGAAAGTGCCGCGAAAGCGAAAGGCTGGGAAGTGAAAGTAGAAACCCAGGGGTCGATTGGTCTGGAAAACGAACTGACTGCGGAAGACGTGGCGAGCGCCGATATGGTGATTCTGACCAAAGATATCGGCATCAAGTTTGAAGAGCGTTTTGCTGGCAAGACTATCGTGCGCGTCAACATCAGCGATGCGGTAAAACGTGCTGACGCCATCATGAACAAAATCGAAGCCCATCTGGCACAGACTGCTTGAGTTTTTAGCCCGCCTGAAACGGCGGGCTTGTTTTTCCCTACAGGAGTTCCTCATGACGAATCGTATCTCTCGCCTTAAAACTGCATTGTTTTCCAATACCCGTGAAATCTCGCTGGAGCGTGCGCTGCTTTACACTGCCAGTCATCGGCAAACTGAAGGCGAGCCGGTGATATTGCGTCGGGCGAGAGCAACAGCGTATATCCTTGAACATGTTGAAATTTCGATTCGTGATGAAGAACTGATTGCCGGTAACCGCACCGTAAAACCGCGCGCCGGGATTATGTCGCCGGAAATGGACCCTTACTGGTTGCTGAAAGAGTTGGATCAGTTCCCGACGCGCCCGCAAGACCGTTTCGCCATTAGCGAAGAAGATAAACGTATCTACCGCGAAGAGTTGTTCCCATATTGGGAAAAACGTTCGATGAAAGATTTCATCAACGGGCAGATGACGGATGAAGTAAAAGCCGCGACCAGCACGCAGATTTTTAGCATCAACCAGACGGATAAAGGCCAGGGACACATTATTATTGATTACCCGCGCCTGCTGAATCACGGGCTGGGTGAGCTGGTGGCGCAGATGCAGCAACATTGTCAACAACAGCCTGAGAATCACTTTTATCAGGCAGCGCTGTTACTGCTCGAAGCCTCGCAGAAACACATTTTGCGTTACGCCGAACTGGCGGAAACGATGGCGGCAAACTGCACAGATGCCCAGCGTCGCGAAGAACTGCTGACTATTGCGGAGGTCTCCCGCCATAATGCCGAACATAAGCCGCAGACGTTCTGGCAGGCGTGCCAGTTGTTCTGGTACATGAACATCATCCTGCAATACGAATCCAACGCTAGTTCGCTGTCGCTGGGGCGCTTCGACCAGTATATGTTGCCGTTCTATCAGGCATCATTAACTCAGGGGGAAGATCCGGCGTTCCTGAAAGAACTGCTCGAATCTTTATGGGTGAAATGCAACGACATCGTACTGTTACGTTCTACCAGCAGCGCGCGTTATTTCGCAGGTTTCCCAACCGGGTATACCGCACTGCTCGGCGGGTTAACCGAGAACGGACGTAGCGCAGTGAACGTACTTTCGTTCCTTTGCCTCGATGCCTATCAAAGCGTGCAATTACCGCAACCGAACCTGGGCGTGCGCACTAACGCCTTGATCGACACGCCGTTCCTGATGAAAACCGCAGAAACCATTCGCCTCGGCACCGGTATTCCGCAAATCTTCAACGATGAAGTGGTGGTGCCCGCATTCCTCAACCGTGGCGTTTCGCTGGAAGATGCGCGCGATTATTCAGTGGTGGGCTGCGTGGAATTATCTATTCCTGGCAGAACCTACGGTCTGCACGACATCGCGATGTTTAACTTGCTGAAAGTGATGGAAATCTGCCTGCATGAGAATGAAGGCAATGCCGCGCTGAGCTATGACGGTTTGCTGGAACAGATCCGCGCCAAGATCAGCCACTACATCACCCTGATGGTTGAAGGCAGCAATATTTGTGATATCGGCCATCGCGACTGGGCACCTGTACCGCTGCTCTCATCGTTTATCAGCGATTGTCTGGAAAAAGGTCGTGATATTACTGACGGCGGCGCGCGTTATAACTTCTCCGGTGTACAGGGGATCGGTATCGCCAACCTGAGTGACTCTCTCCATGCGTTGAAAGGGATGGTTTTTGATCAACAGCGTTTAAGTTTTGACGAATTGTTGTCGGTATTAAAAGCGAACTTCGCAACGCCAGAAGGCGAAAAAGTCCGCGCTCGCTTAATTAATCGCTTCGAGAAATACGGTAACGATATCGACGAGGTGGATAACATTAGCGCCGAACTGTTACGCCATTACTGCAAAGAAGTGGAAAAATACCAGAACCCGCGTGGTGGTTACTTCACGCCGGGATCGTATACCGTTTCTGCTCATGTCCCGTTGGGATCGGTGGTTGGTGCGACGCCAGACGGTCGTTTTGCCGGAGAACAACTGGCAGACGGCGGCTTGTCACCCATGCTGGGCCAGGATGGGCAAGGACCAACGGCGGTACTGAAGTCCGTCAGTAAGCTCGATAACACGCTGCTTTCTAACGGGACGTTGCTGAACGTGAAATTCACTCCAGCTACCCTGGAAGGTGACGCGGGATTACGCAAACTGGCTGACTTCTTACGGGCATTTACCCAGCTTAAGTTGCAGCATGTTCAGTTTAACGTGGTGAATGCCGACACGTTACGTGAAGCCCAATTACGCCCGCAGGACTATGCGGGGCTGGTGGTACGCGTTGCCGGATACAGCGCCTTCTTTGTCGAACTGTCGAAGGAGATCCAGGATGACATCATCCGCCGGACAGCGCATCAGCTGTAACGTTGTGGAAACGCGCCTCGATGATGTGGCGCGCATTTTCAACATTCAGCGTTATTCGCTGAATGACGGCGAGGGCATTCGCACGGTGGTCTTTTTTAAAGGCTGTCCGCATCTTTGCCCGTGGTGTGCTAATCCGGAGTCGATCTCCGGCAAAATCCAGACGGTGCGCAGAGAGGCGAAATGTCTGCACTGCGCGAAATGTTTGCGCGATGCGGATGAATGCCCCTCCGGGGCGTTTGAACGGATTGGTCGCGATATCAGCCTTGACGCGCTGGAGCGGGAAGTGATGAAAGATGACGTTTTCTTTCGCACCTCCGGCGGCGGCGTCACGCTTTCTGGCGGCGAAGTGTTAATGCAGGCGGAGTTTGCTACCCGTTTTTTGCAACGACTGCGGCTGTGGGGCGTGTCATGCGCCATCGAAACTGCCGGAGACGCGCCAGCCAGCAAGTTGTTACCGCTGGCGAAATTGTGCGATGAAGTGTTGTTCGATTTAAAAATTATGGACCTGACTCAGGCGCGGGATGTGGTGAAGATGAACCTGCCACGCGTACTGGAGAACCTGCGTTTGCTGGTGAGTGAGGGTGTCAACGTGATCCCGCGTTTGCCGCTGATCCCCGGCTTCACACTCAGCCGGGAGAATATGCAGCAGGCGCTGGACGTGCTGATCCCGCTGAATATCAGGCAGATCCACCTGTTGCCGTTTCATCAGTACGGCGAGCCGAAATACCGCCTGCTGGGGAAAACATGGTCGATGAAAGAGGTTTCTGCGCCGTCGTCAGTCGATGTGGCAACAATGCGCGAAATGGCAGAACGGGCCGGATTTCAGGTTACCGTGGGAGGTTAAAATGGCATACCTGGTGGCAGTAACCGCCTGCGTGAGCGGCGTGGCGCATACTTATATGGCGGCGGAACGGCTGGAAAAATTATGTCAGATAGAGAAGTGGGGCGTCAGCATTGAAACCCAGGGCGCGCTGGGAACGGAGAATCGTTTAGCGGATGAGGATATCCGCCGGGCGGATGTCGCGCTGTTGATTACGGATATTGAGCTTTCCGGTGCCGAGCGATTTGAACATTGTCGCTACGTGCAATGCAGTATCTACGCGTTCCTGCGTGAGCCGCAGCGGGTGATGAGCGCGGTGCGCAAAGTGCTTTCTGCGCCGCAGCAAACCCATCTTATTCTGGAGTAGTTGGTTTTTCTGTCAGTTGGCTGTGGTACTGCCGACGATATTCCGACGGCGAGCGTTCGGTATTTTTACGAAACAGACGGCAGAAGTAGTTGCTGTCGACAAAGCCGCAGGCGTGCGCCACTTCTTTTACCTTCAGGTCATACCCTTTCAATAACGTTTTAGCGTGCTCCAGTCGCGTGTGATTCAGGTATTCGTTAAAACCAATGGCCCCCGTTTTTTGAAACAGATGCGAGAGGTAATTTGGCGAAATATAGAATGCCTGTGCGACAGATTCGCGGGTAAGCGCGGAGGCATAGCGTTCGTCGATATAATCACGAATAGCTTCGAATAGAGCCTGGCTGCGTGAGGCGGTCTGGATTTGGCTGCCAAGCAAATCGCGGCAGTGGCTAAGCAGGCTGGCGACGATAAGCCTTGCCGTTTGCTGCTCCTGTGGCTGCATTTGCATTTCATTGAGCGTTTGTAGCAGAAAAGAACCAATGCGCGGGCCGCGTCGGGCGACGTGCTGCTTCGCCAGATTTTGATACTGTTTGCCATCCCATTGCACGACGCTGAAGCCGAGTTGCTGTTTGCCAAACAGCACACTAAAGGTGGTCGCGGGTGTTTTCCATTGTGGGAAATTCCAGCCGCCAGCGGGAACGTACAGCACATCGCCGGGAACTAACGTTGCTCCAGCGCCGGTATCAACAAACTCACCTTCCAGCACAATTTCCAGCCGTGGAAAATCGACCTGATACGCAAGATCGGGCGCCGGACCGTTGCTGCTGGCAAAGTAAATCTGGCGCAGCGACAGCGGGCCGTTTATCAGGCGGGAGAGCAGATAGCTGACGTCGTGATACATGTTATTCCCTTAGGTATGTAGACGGGAAAACAGTAACTGGCATTATAAAAAAAGGCCACCTGAAAAGTGTGGCCTGATGGGAGTTCGATGTAAACATTGTGGCAGTTTCAGTCGCCTTGTATTGCCGGATGCGGCGTGAACGCCTTATCCGGCAAATAGCATCTGGCTGATAATTACTGATTACCCACCTGATCGCCATACGGCAGAGTGTCGTAATCGATCAGCGCATTTTTCTTATACGGGTTACCAATCCAGCGGGTAGTTTCTTTGAACTGCGGATTCACCACCGAACGGGTTGGATCGTAACCGTCGTAAGATAAACCTGCCAAATCCGACCAGGTGTGGATCAGTTCCGCCAGGCTGTATTTACGATCAACATCCTGCGAGAAATCACGCGGATGAGTCGCCTGCCATTTTTCCGACGTCCACAGCAGGAACGGAATGGTGTACATATGGCGCGTCGGGTTATCTTCGTTACGCCCCTGAGTTTTGTGTGGCGGCGTGTCGTAAACCTCTTCACCGTGGTCAGAGAAGTAAACCAGGAAACCGTTCGGGTCTGCTGCTTTAAAGTCTTTAATCAGGCTGGCAACCACATGGTCGTTGTACAGGTTAGCGTTGTCATAATCATTATATGACTCCAGCTCTTCTGCGCTTAATCCCGGTGGAACATGATCGGTATTACCATCAAACTTGCCCTGATTTTCCGGGTAACGGTATTTGTATTTGATATGCGTACCCAGCAGATGAACGATGATCAGTTTCTTCGGCGCAGGGTCCTTCAGAACTTCCTGGAACGGCTTCAGCACGTTGGTGTCGTATTCACGCGCACTCTGTGTACGTTGCTGGTTCATGTAGTACTGCTTGTCGGTCTGGCGCGAAAATACCGTCAACATGGTGTTGCGGGCAGTCATCGTCTGCTGGTTGGTTATCCAGAAGGTTTTATAACCGGCCTGTTTCATCATGTTCATCAGCGACGGCTGTGTCAGATACAGGTCCGGGTTCTTTTCGTTGGCAAAGGTCAGCGCCTGTTGCAGGATTTCAATGGTGTACGGACGAGACGTAACCACGTTATTGAACACGGTCAGGTTCGGCTCGGTTTTATGCAGCGCATCCAGTTCCGGCGTGGTTTCACGCGGATAGCCGTACAGGCTCATGCGTCCACGCTGGGTCGATTCGCCAATCACTAGCACTAAGGTGCGCGGTTCGTTACCCGATTCGTCTTTGAAATTAGCCAGTGGCGGTAACGCGTTATTTTCATTCAGCAGCTTCGTCAGTGAGTTAAGTTGTTGACGATACTGATAATAACCAGTCAGAAATTGCCACGGTGCGGCAGGTTCCATGCGTGATGCCAGATTATCCAACGTTTTCTCAAACGGCTTGTGTTTGATAAACGTGTTCATGGCGATAGGGTGCAGAATCAAACCATAAAGCAGGGCAAAAGAGATGATATAACGCCACGGCTTTGGAATATAGACCGGGCGCAGGCGCGTCCACAGCAAAATTGCCACCGCCGTATAGGCCAGGGCAATAAGCACAATCTTCAGACTGAAATACTGGCTTAAGTACTCGCTGGCTTCGTTGGTGTTGGTTTCAAACATCACAAACAGAACGCTCTGCGAGAACTCCTGACCGTAGATGACGTAGTAGCACAACGCTGCCAGAGACGCCGCCCACAGCATTACGCCGATTACTGCTGCGATAATCTTAATCCGCTTCGGAAAGAGGAATACCGGGATCAACCACAGCGAACTGAACAGCAGCGAGTCGCGAATGCCGTTGGTGCCGCTGTAGCCGCTGATGTAAATAATGGCCTGTAACAGGGTAGAGAAAAACCAAAAGTAGAGCAGTGCCCAACCCAGGGCTTTCCAGCTAAAAATGGGTTTAGTCTGGACTTCAGTGGAATGCATAGTAAGAACCCGTTTTGGATAATAGCGCCGAATGTAAGGACAAAACCTTAAGGATATCTGAAGGGATATCCAGAATCTGGGTGAAATGCAGACAGAAATATATTGAAAACGAAGGTGTTAGAACAGAAGTATTTCAGAAAACCCTCGCGCTATTGCACGAGGGTTGATAGAGGAGGGGGGTTAGCCAGTATTACGCATACCTGCCGCAATTCCGGCAATAGTGACCATCAACGCTTGTTCGACGCGGGGATCCGGTTCCTGTCCTTCTTTTTCTGCCAGGCGCGAACGATGCAGCAACTCTGCCTGCAGTACGTTCAGCGGGTCAGTGTATATATTTCGTAGCTGAATAGACTCGGCAATCCACGGTAGATCGGCCATCAGATGGGAGTCGTTGGCAATCGCCAGCACCACTTTGATGTCTTCTTCTTGCAGATTGCGTAACTCTTTACCTAACGGCCACAGTGCTTTGTCGACCAGGCGTTGGTCATAGTATTCCGCCAGCCACAGGTCTGCTTTGGCGAAGACCATCTCCAGCATGCCGAGACGCGTTGAGAAGAACGGCCAGTCGCGGCACATGGCTTCCAGTTCGCTCTGCTTGCCATCTTCGACCACTTTTTGCAGCGCCGTACCTGCACCCAGCCAGGCGGGGAGCATCAGGCGGTTTTGTGTCCAGGCAAAAATCCACGGAATGGCGCGCAGAGACTCGACGCCGCCGGTTGGACGACGTTTCGCCGGGCGTGAACCTAACGGCAGTTTGCCCAGTTCCTGTTCTGGCGTAGCGGAGCGGAAGTAAGGGACAAAGTCTTTGTTTTCACGCACGTAGCCACGGTAGAGATCGCAGGAGATGACTGACAGTTCATCCATAATGCGACGCCAGCTCTCTTTCGGCTCAGGCGGTGGCAGCAGGTTGGCTTCCAGAATCGCCCCGGTGTACAGCGACAAGCTGCTAACGGTGATTTCTGGCAGACCGTATTTAAAGCGGATCATCTCGCCCTGCTCGGTTACGCGCAGGCCGCCTTTCAGGCTTCCCGGCGGTTGCGACAGCAGCGCCGCATGGGCTGGTGCGCCGCCGCGACCAATGGAACCGCCGCGACCGTGGAACAGTGTCAGTTCAATGCCCGCTTTTTCGCAGGTTTTGATTAACGCGTCCTGTGCCTGATATTGCGCCCAGGAGGCCGCCATCACGCCCGCATCTTTTGCTGAGTCGGAATAGCCAATCATCACCATCTGTTTGCCCTGAATCAGACCGCGATACCAGTCGATATTCAGCAGTTGGGTCATGACATCGTTGGCGTTGTTCAGGTCATCGAGAGTTTCAAACAGCGGTGCGACTGGCATTGCAAATCCAATACCCGCTTCTTTCAGCAGCAGGTGAACAGCCAGTACGTCGGACGGCGTTTTCGCCATCGAGATCACGTAGGCGGCAATAGAGCCTTGCGGCGCTTCGGCAATCACTTGACAGGTATCAAGCACTTCGCGTGTTTCGGCGCTTGGTTGCCAGTTGCGTGGCAGAAGCGGACGTTTGGAGTTCAGTTCGCGGATCAGGAACGCCTGTTTGTCGGCCTCTGACCAGCTTTCGTAATCGCCAATGCCGAGATAGCGGGTCAGCTCGCCCAATGCTTCGGTATGACGAGTGCTCTCCTGGCGAATATCAATACGCACCAGCGGTACGCCGAAACATTTCACGCGGCGCAGGGTGTCGAGCAGATCGCCGTTAGCAATAATGCCCATACCACATGCTTGAAGTGACTGGTAGCAAGCGTAGAGCGGTTCCCACAGTTCTTCATTCTGCGTCAGCAGACCTTCCGGCTTCGGCAGCTCTTCGCCTTTCAGACGCGCCTCCAGCCAGGCCTGTGTCGCCATCAGGCGAGAACGCAGGTTTTTCATCAGATAGCGATACGGTTCTGCGGCACCTTCTTCGCCAACCAGCGCCAGCAGTTCTGGGGTAGCCTCAACCATCGACAGTTCAGAAACCAGAACCTGAATATCTTTCAGGAACAGGTCGGTGGCTTTCCAGCGACTGAGCAGCAGGACACGGCGGGTGATATCGGCGGTTACATTAGGGTTGCCGTCGCGGTCGCCGCCCATCCACGAGGTAAAGCGTACCGGAACAAATTCGACCGGCAGCTTATAGCCGAGGTTCTCTTCCAGTTGTTCGTTCAGTTCGCGCAGGTAATTTGGTACGCCTTGCCACAGGCTGTTTTCTACTACGGCAAAGCCCCATTTCGCTTCATCAACCGGAGTTGGGCGCAGCTTACGGATTTCATCGGTATGCCATGATTGGGCGATCAGCTGGCGCAGGCGGCGCATCAGCTGGTGGTGTTCGTAGTCGGCGATATCTTTGTTATCGAGCTGCTTTAAGCAGGCGTTCACTTCCACCATTTTGTGGATCAGTGTACGACGGGTAATTTCGGTTGGATGAGCCGTGAGGACCAGTTCCAGCGACAGAGATTCCACCGCTTTTTTGATGGTGTCTTCGCTCAGTTCCGGCTGGTTTTTCAGTTTACGCAGGGTGCGGGCGATCACTTCCGGATTGCTGGCAGCCTCGCCTTTCGGCGAAATGCTGTGGTATTGCTCGGCAGTGTTGGCCAGATTCAGGAACTGACTAAACGCACGCGCAACGGGCAGCAGCTCGTCGTTCGACAAATTTTGTAAAGTGGTGAGTAACTCCTGGCGGTTAGCATCATTGCCAGCGCGTGAAGATTTGGACAACTTACGGATAGTTTCTACGCGTTCAAGAATGTGTTCTCCCAACGCATCCTTGATGGTTTCTCCCAGCACTTTGCCGAGCATACTGACATTACTACGCAATGCGGAATATTGTTCGT
The DNA here is from genome assembly GCF_004211995.1 of Escherichia sp. E14S1. Classification (NCBI taxonomy): domain Bacteria; kingdom Pseudomonadati; phylum Pseudomonadota; class Gammaproteobacteria; order Enterobacterales; family Enterobacteriaceae; genus Escherichia; species Escherichia sp. E14S1. The sequence continues at coordinate 15,609 of NZ_RHJQ01000006.1, read as the reverse complement.
TCATATGACCCCAGACACCCATCTTATCGTTTGATAGCCCTGTATCCTTCACGTCGCATTGGCGCGAATATGCTCGGGCTTTGCTTTTCGTCGTCTTTTATAAAGCCACGTAAAAGCGGTGACGTCAAATGCTGCGAAATCGCTTCAGCAAACGAATAAATAGCAGGAATTTACGCCATTAAATTCACAACGTTTTAAATAAGCGTAACTTATGGGAATGTTAAAAAATCGCCATACATAACACCAAAGGTGTAGGTCGGATAAGATGCGCAAGCATCGCATCCGACATTATTTGTGGCACCGGAGTGTGGCAACGGTGCCGGATGCGGCGCGAGCGCCTTATCCGGTCTACGTTTTAATGCCAGCAAAAATGGTGAATCACCTGGGTAATCAATTCACGGGTGGGCTTGATAAAACGCGTCTCCAGATATTCATCAGGCTGATGGGCTTGATTGATTGAGCCCGGGCCTAGCACCAGCGTCGGGCATAGCGTCTGAATAAACGGTGCTTCAGTACAGTAGTTCACCACTTCGGTCTTTGCACCGAGCAATTTCTCAACCACTTCAACCAGTTGATGATTTGGCGGGCATTCATAGCCTGGGATCGGTGGGTGCAACTCTTCGACCGTTAGACGGCCCGGCCAGCGTTCGCTCACCGGAGCCAGCGCGTCGTTGAGCAAACCATTAAGTTCGTTGAGCGTCATGCCCGGCAGCGGGCGAATATCCATATGCAACTCACAGCAGGCGCAAATTCGGTTAGAGGCGTCGCCGCCATGAATATGCCCGAGGTTGAGCGTGGGATACGGCACGGTAAACGCTTCATAGTGATAACGTTCTTTAAGATTATCGCGCAATTGCAAAATATGGCCGATGGCGTCGTGCATCAGTTCAATAGCGTTAACCCCGCGCGACGGATCGCTGGAGTGGCCCGACTGACCCATAATTCGAATGGCATTTGAGATGTGGCCTTTATGCGCGCGTACCGGTTGCAGCGACGTTGGTTCGCCAATGATGGCGCAATCCGGTCGCAGGGAGGTGGTTTCGGCAAAATAACGCGCTCCTGCCATACTGGTTTCTTCATCGGCAGTCGCCAGAATGTAGAGCGGTTTTTTCAGTTTAGTGACGTCGACATCGCGTAGCGCATCGAGGATAAACGCAAAAAAGCCTTTCATGTCGGCGGTGCCTAAGCCGTAAAGCTTGCCGTCATGCTCCGTCAGTGTAAACGGATCGCGCGTCCAGCGACCGTCATCAAATGGCACCGTATCGGTATGCCCCGCCAGCAACAAGCCGCCAGCCCCCTGTCCGGTACTTGCCAGCATATTAAATTTGTTGCGAGTTCCTGGCACAGGCTGCACTTCCACATTGAAGCCTAAATCTTTAAACCAGTCCGCCAGCAGAGTGATTAAATCTGCATTACTTTGATCGAGTGCCTCTTCCGTGGCGCTTATTGAAGGTGTGGCAATCAGAGCGCGGTAAATCTCGATAAATGGCGGTAATTTGTTTTTCATTGTTGACACACCTCCGGTCATGATAGTATCAATATTCATGCAGTATTTATGAATAAAAATACACTAACGTTGAGCGTAATAAAACCCACCAGCCGTAAGGTGAATGTTTTACGTTTAGCCAGGCAAACAGACATAAGAAGGTGAATAGCCCCGATGTTGAATACGCTGATTGTGGGTGCCAGTGGTTACGCTGGCGCAGAGCTAGTGACCTATGTAAATCGCCATCCGCATATGAACATAACCGCTTTGACTGTCTCAGCGCAAAGCAATGATGCGGGAAAGTTAATCTCCGATTTGCATCCGCAGCTCAAAGGCATCGTTGATCTGCCGTTGCAGCCGATGTCGGATATCAGCGAGTTTAGCCCAGGGGTGGATGTGGTGTTTCTCGCCACCGCCCATGAAGTTAGCCACGATTTAGCGCCGCAATTTCTTGAAGCGGGCTGTGTGGTGTTCGACCTTTCCGGCGCATTTCGCGTTAACGACGCCGCCTTCTATGAAAAATATTACGGCTTTACCCATCAATACCCGGCATTGCTTGAGCAGGCGGTCTATGGCCTGGCGGAGTGGTGTGGCAATAAATTAAAAGAAGCGAACTTGATTGCGGTGCCGGGCTGTTATCCGACGGCGGCACAGCTGGCGCTGAAACCGTTGATTGATGCCGATCTTCTCGACCTCAGTCAGTGGCCGGTGATTAACGCCACCAGCGGCGTGAGCGGAGCAGGGCGTAAGGCAGCGATTTCAAATAGCTTTTGTGAAGTGAGCCTGCAACCGTATGGCATCTTTACCCATCGCCACCAGCCGGAGATCGCTACGCATCTCGGTGCTGACGTCATCTTCACCCCGCATCTGGGCAATTTCCCGCGCGGTATTCTCGAAACCATTACCTGCCGCCTGAAACCGGGCGTGAGTCAGGCGCAAGTGGCGCAGACATTACAGCAGGCGTATGCGCATAAACCGTTGGTGCGTCTGTATGACAAAGGCGTTCCGGCACTAAAAAATGTCGTCGGGCTGCCGTTTTGCGATATCGGATTTGCCGTTCAGGGCGAGCATCTGATTATTGTGGCGACCGAAGATAACTTACTGAAAGGCGCGGCGGCACAGGCAATCCAGTGTGCCAATATTCGTTTCGGCTATGCCCAAACGCAGTCTCTTATTTAAGGGTGCAATGATGAATCCATTAATTATCAAGCTGGGCGGCGTACTGCTGGATAGCGAAGAGGCGCTGGAACGGCTGTTCAGCGCACTGGTGAAATATCGTGAGTCACATCAGCGTCCGCTGGTGATTGTCCACGGCGGCGGCTGCGTGGTGGATGAGCTGATGAAAGGGCTGAATCTGCCGGTGAAAAAGAAAAACGGCCTGCGGGTGACCCCTGCGGATCAGATAGACATTATCACCGGAGCGCTGGCGGGAACGGCAAATAAAACCCTGCTGGCATGGGCGAAGAAACATCAGATTGCGGCCGTAGGTTTGTTTCTCGGTGACGGCGACAGCGTCAAAGTGACCCAGCTTGATGAAGAGTTAGGCCATGTTGGACTGGCGCAGCCAGGTTCGCCTAAGCTTATCAATACGTTGCTGGAAAACGGTTATCTGCCGGTGGTCAGCTCCATTGGCGTAACGGACGAAGGACAACTGATGAACGTCAATGCCGACCAGGCGGCGACGGCGCTGGCGGCAACGCTGGGCGCAGATCTGATTTTGCTCTCCGACGTCAGCGGCATTCTCGACGGTAAAGGGCAACGTATTGCCGAAATGACCGCCGCGAAAGCGGAACAACTGATTGAGCAGGGCATTATTACCGACGGCATGATTGTAAAAGTGAACGCGGCGCTGGATGCTGCGCGCACGCTGGGCCGTCCGGTAGATATCGCCTCCTGGCGTCATGCGGAACAGCTTCCGGCACTGTTTAACGGTATGCCGATGGGGACGCGGATTTTAGCTTAAGTTTTGTTGGCCGGAGACGTCGCTTTCCGGCATTGAATTTCAACATAAGGAAACAGAGTTATGGCACTTTGGGGCGGGCGTTTTACCCAGGCAGCAGATCAACGGTTCAAACAATTCAACGACTCACTGCGCTTTGATTACCGTCTGGCGGAGCAGGATATTGTTGGCTCTGTGGCCTGGTCCAAAGCCCTGGTAACGGTAGGCGTGTTAACCGCAGAAGAACAGGCGCAACTGGAAGAGGCGCTGAACGTGCTGCTGGAAGATGTTCGCGCCAGGCCACAACAAATCCTCGAAAGCGACGCCGAAGATATCCATAGCTGGGTGGAAGGCAAACTGATCGACAAAGTGGGTCAGTTAGGCAAAAAACTGCATACCGGGCGTAGCCGTAATGATCAGGTAGCGACTGACCTGAAACTGTGGTGCAAAGATACCGTTAGCGAGTTGCTGACGGCTAACCGTCAGCTGCAATCGGCGCTGGTGGAAACCGCACAAAACAATCAGGACGCGGTGATGCCAGGTTACACTCACCTGCAACGCGCCCAGCCGGTGACGTTCGCTCACTGGTGCCTGGCGTATGTTGAGATGCTGGCGCGTGATGAAAGCCGTTTGCAGGACGCGCTTAAGCGTCTGGATGTCAGCCCGTTAGGCTGTGGCGCACTGGCGGGAACGGCCTATGAAATCGACCGTGAACAGTTAGCCGGCTGGCTGGGTTTTGCTTCGGCGACACGTAACAGTCTCGACAGCGTTTCTGACCGTGATCATGTGCTGGAACTGCTTTCTGCTGCCGCTATCGGCATGGTGCATCTGTCGCGTTTTGCTGAAGATCTGATTTTCTTTAACACCGGCGAAGCGGGGTTTGTCGAGCTTTCTGACCGCGTGACTTCTGGTTCATCATTAATGCCGCAGAAGAAAAATCCGGATGCGCTGGAGCTGATTCGCGGTAAATGTGGGCGGGTGCAGGGCGCGTTAACTGGCATGATGATGACGCTGAAAGGTCTGCCGCTGGCTTACAACAAAGATATGCAGGAAGACAAAGAAGGTCTGTTCGACGCGCTCGATACCTGGCTGGACTGCCTGCATATGGCGGCGCTGGTGCTGGACGGCATTCAGGTGAAACGTCCGCGTTGCCAGGAAGCGGCGCAGCAAGGTTACGCGAACGCCACTGAACTGGCGGATTACCTGGTGGCGAAAGGCGTACCGTTCCGCGAGGCGCACCATATCGTGGGTGAAGCAGTGGTGGAAGCCATTCGTCAGGGCAAACCGCTGGAAGAGCTGCCGCTCAGTGAGTTGCAGAAATTCAGCCCGGTGATTGGCGAAGATGTCTATCCGATTCTGTCGCTGCAATCGTGCCTCGACAAGCGTGCGGCAAAAGGCGGCGTCTCACCGCAGCAGGTGGCGCAGGCGATTGCTTTTGCAAGGGCGCGGTTGGGGTAAGAACATTTATATGTACAAATTTGAGCCTGGCTTATCGCCGGGCTTTTTTATGGCAAAAAAAAGCGGATCCTGGAGATCCGCAAAAGTTCACGTTGGCTTTAGTTATTCGAGTTGAGAAACTCTCGAAACGGGCAGTGACTTCAAGGGTTAAAAGAGGTGCCGCTCCGTTTCTGTGAGTAATTATCAGTCACAATGCTTGATAGGGATAATCGTTCGTTGCTATGCTACCTATCGCCATGAACTATCGTGGCAATGGAGGATGGATAATGAATATTCGTGATCTTGAGTACCTGGTGGCACTGGCCGAGCACCGCCATTTTCGGCGTGCGGCAGATTCCTGCCACGTTAGCCAGCCGACGCTTAGCGGGCAAATTCGTAAGCTGGAAGATGAGCTGGGCGTGATGTTGCTGGAGCGGACCAGCCGTAAAGTGTTATTCACCCAAGCGGGAATGCTACTGGTGGATCAGGCGCGTACCGTGCTGCGCGAGGTGAAAGTCCTTAAAGAGATGGCAAGCCAGCAGGGGGAGACGATGTCCGGGCCGCTGCATATTGGCTTGATTCCCACGGTTGGGCCTTACCTGTTGCCGCATATTATCCCGATGCTGCACCAGACCTTTCCGAAGCTGGAAATGTATTTGCATGAAGCGCAGACCCATCAGTTACTGGCGCAACTGGACAGTGGCAAACTCGACTGCGTGATCCTCGCGCTGGTGAAAGAGAGCGAAGCATTCATTGAAGTACCGTTGTTTGATGAACCCATGTTGTTGGCAGTCTATGAAGATCACCCGTGGTCTAATCGCGAATGCGTGCCGATGGCCGATCTGGCAGGGGAAAAACTGCTGATGCTGGAAGATGGTCACTGTCTGCGCGATCAGGCAATGGGCTTCTGCTTTGAAGCTGGAGCGGATGAAGATACACACTTCCGCGCGACCAGTCTGGAGACGCTGCGCAACATGGTGGCCGCAGGTAGCGGGATCACTTTATTGCCTGCGCTGGCTGTACCGCCAGAACGCAAACGCGATGGCGTCGTTTATCTGCCGTGCATTAAGCCGGAACCACGCCGTACCATTGGTCTGGTTTATCGTCCAGGCTCACCGCTGCGTAGCCGCTATGAGCAGCTGGCAGAGGCCATCCGCGCAAAAATGGATGGCCATTTCGATAAAGCGTTAAAACAGGCGGTTTAAGCCGTTTAATGCCGCTACCCGATAGGCTTCCGCCATGGTCGGGTAGTTAAAGGTGGTGTTGACGAAGTACTCAATAGTGTTGCCGCCACCTTTCTGTTCCATAATCGCCTGACCGATATGAATAATTTCGGCAGCGCGCTCACCAAAGCAATGGATCCCCAGAATCTCTTTCGTTTCCCGATGGAACAAAATTTTCAGCGTACCCACGTTCATGCCAACGATTTGTGCACGTGCCAGATGTTTAAACTGGGCGCGGCCTACTTCATACGGTACTTTCATCGCGGTCAGCTGCTGTTCGGTTTTGCCCACAGAGCTGATTTCTGGGATGGTGTAAATACCGGTAGGGATATCTTCAATCAAGTGCGCGGTGGCTTCACCTTTTACCAGCGCCTGCGCGGCAATGCGCCCCTGGTCATAGGCCGCTGAAGCCAGGCTTGGATAACCAATCACGTCGCCCACCGCGTAAACGTGCGGCTGCGCGGTCTGATACATGCTGTTGACCTTCAGCTGTCCGCGACTGTCAGTTTCCAGCCCAATGTTCTGTAACGCCAGCGAATCGGTATTACCCGTGCGACCGTTGGCATAGAGCAGACAGTCGGCTTTCAGTTTTTTGCCCGACTTCAGATGCATGATCACACCGTCGTCACAGCCTTCGATCTTCTCGTACTCTTCGTTGTGACGAATCACTACGCCACTGTTCCAGAAGTGATAGGAGAGCGAATCTGACATCTCTTGATCGAGAAACGCCAACAGGCGATCGCGGGTATTGATCAGATCTACTTTTACATCCATACCGCGGAAGATCGACGCATATTCACAGCCGATCACTCCAGCACCGTAAATAAGTACATGGCGCGGTTCGTGGTGCATGCTAAGAATTGAGTCGCTGTCGTAAATGCGTGGATGGGTGAAATCGACGTCTGCTGGATGATAAGGGCGTGAGCCGCAGGCTATGACAAATTTTTCTGCGGTTAATGTTTCGACCGTGCCGTCCGGGCAGTCCAGCGCCAACGTATGCTCGTCAACAAAGCGAGCGTTCCCCTGCAATATTTCACAGTGATTACGTTCGTAAAATCCCTGACGCATGCGCGTTTGTTGATTAATCACGTTATCGGCATGGTTAAGGATATCGGCAAAAGAAGAGCGGAGCAGTCGGGAATGGTCGCTGTAAAGTGGGTTTTGATTGAATTCTATAATGCGGCTGACGGCGTGACGGAGGGCTTTCGACGGGATGGTTCCCCAGTGGGTGCAACCGCCGCCAACATTTTGATAACGCTCGATAACTGCGACGCGCGCACCTTGCTTAACAAGACCCATTGCAGCGCCTTCGCCGCCGGGGCCGGAACCTATTACTATGGCATCGTAATCGTAGGAATGTGGCATGGTAGGGCTTACCTGTTCTTATACATAAAAGCAACAGAATGGTAACATTTTATCGCGGGTAAGCCAATTGATCCCCGTCATTTATCTGGCTATATCGTGACCGGCCTTTGCTTTGTCTTCCCCCTTCTTATTTTATTAATTCACTATTAATCGCTTTTTCTTATGGCTGATAGTTTTATCTTGCCGAAGCGTGCTTTTTTGTTATTGTCTTTGTGAAATCTTCTTATAAAACAAATGTATAAATATTTTATATTGATGTGTTATTTATATTTATACCATCAATAAAATCCGTTAATTAGCCTGTTTATAAGTGAATAAAGGAATAGCCGATGATCGAACACTACATTCGTGGGTTTGAGGAAGAGTTGCGCGAGATTCGCCACCAAATCCACGAAAATCCGGAGTTGGGGCTACAAGAATTTAAAACCAGTGCTCTGGTTGCGGAAAAGCTGCGCCAGTGGGGTTATGAGGTAGAGCAAGGACTGGCGACGACGGGGATAGTGGCCACGTTAAAAGTGGGCGACGGAGAGAAAAGTATTGGCCTGCGGGCGGATATGGATGCGTTGCCGATTTATGAAAATAGCGGCAAGCCCTGGGCCAGTAAACATCCCGGTTTAATGCACGCATGCGGGCATGACGGCCATACCACGATATTACTAGGTGCAGCGCGTTATCTTGCCGAAACTCGTCGTTTTAACGGCACGTTACGTCTTATCTTCCAGCCCGCAGAAGAGATGATTAACGGCGGCGAGATTATGGTTAAAGAAGGTCTTTTTGACCACTTCCCCTGCGATGTCATTTTCGGGATGCACAACATGCCGGGCTTGCCGGTTGGCAAGTTTTTCTTCCAGCCAGGGGCGCTAATGGCGTCAATGGATCAGTTCCATATTACGGTTCGTGGTTGTGGCGGACACGGTGCGATCCCGCACAAAGCCATCGATCCGGTGCTGGTCGCGGCACATATCACCACCGCATTACAAAGCATTGTGTCGCGCAATGTCGATCCGCTGGAAGCGGCGGTAATTACCGTTGGCAGCATTGTTGCAGGAGAGGCGGCTAACGTCATTCCTGACAGTGCTGAGATGAAAATCAGCGTCCGCTCTCTTAGCCGCGATACCCGACAACTTCTTCTGACCCGTATTCCGGCTCTGGCGCAAGCCCAGGCTGTCAGCTTTTGCGCTACGGCTGATGTGACGCATGTTAACGGTACGCCGGTATTAGTGAATGACGAGGAGATGGCGCGCTTCGCCTGGCAGGTGGCGTGTAAAACGTTTGGTGAAGATCGGGCCGAGTTTGGCATCAAGCCCCTGATGGGCAGTGAGGATTTCTCTTTCATGCTGGAAGCCCAGCCGAAAGGCGCTTTTTTGCTGTTCGGTAATGGCGATGTCGGGGAAGGTTCCTGCATGGTGCATAACCCGGGCTACGACTTCAACGATGCAAGTCTGGTCCCGGCGTGCAGCTACTGGGGCGCACTGGTAGAAGCCTGGCTGCAATAAATAAAACAACACACAACAACACTTTCTGGCAAGGAACATGGAATGACGGCGATCGTAAATGGAAGCGTGATTGTGAAGAAAAAGCCCAGCGGTAAGCGGGTGATTTTTGCGTCGGCGTTTGGCAATGCGCTCGAATTTTTTGATTTTGGCGTTTACAACTTTTTTGTGGTCTATATCAGTACGCTTTTCTTCCCGCCCAGTGCCGATCACAATGTCGCGCTGTTACTGGCATTTGCAACGTTTGGCGTGAGTTTTTTTATGCGCCCGCTTGGTGGAATTATCGTCGGGGCCTGGGCCGATCGTTTCGGACGCAAACCCGCGATGGTGTTCACCATTGCCCTGATGAGCCTCGGTACGCTGATGATCGGCATCGCGCCGACCTATGCGACGGCGGGCTATTGGGGAACGGCGACGTTGGTACTGGCGCGTCTGATTCAGGGTGTTGCGGCAGGTGGTGAAGTCGGCGCCTCAATGTCTTTACTGGTTGAATCAGCTCCGGCAAATCGTCGCGGTTTTTACAGCAGTTGGTCGCTGGCGACCCAGGGGCTGGCAACGACCTTTGGTGGTGTTGTCGCTTTAGGTCTGAGCACTTGGCTACCGTTTGCCACAGGTTCAGAAACCGTAATGGCAGAATGGGGCTGGCGTGTGCCATTTTTTATTGGCGTGTTATTAGCACCGATCGGTTGCTGGTTGCGTCTGAGCCTGGAAAATGACGTACCTGAACCTGTACACAATAAAAAAGCTGCTGCCAGCGAAAGCGCGTTCTCTCTGCTCCTGCAACATAAAGCGACTATCATTAACGGCGTTTTACTCGCTATCGGTAGCACGGTAGCAACCTATATTTCCCTCTTTTACTATGGCACCTGGGCGGCGAAGTATCTGGCAATGCCTCAACACTATTCTCATGCAGCGATGTTACTGGCGGGGGTAATTACGTTTGTGGGCGCGCTGTTGGTGGGGATGCTATGTGATTCGGTCGGGCGTAAAAAGCTGATTTTAATCTCCCGTGTGATGGTGCTGATCTGTAGCTGGCCGTCATTCTGGTTGTTGGTGAATTACCCAAGCCCCGGCATGTTGCTGACGGTAGTTTTCGTGATGGTCAGCTTTACCACGCTTGGTGGGGTACCAGTGATGTTGTTGATCTCTGAACTGTTGCCGAAACGGATTCGGGCATTGGGTTTTGCGCTGGTTTATAGCATTGGTGTAGCAATCTTCGGCGGTTTTGCGCAATATTTCGCCACGCAATCCATCGTGTTACTGGATAGTCTGACGGCTCCGGCGTGGTATCTGGGCGGAGGCACGTTGCTGTCGATGCTGGCGTTATTGTTTGTAAAAGAACCGGCCAAAGAGTTGCAGTAAATGTGTTTTATTGCGCTACCGTTCATTCACAACACTGGAGCAATCCAGTATGTTCATTCTCTGGTATAGTGCCAGCAGTACTTTTGGCAAGGATTCAGACATCGTGATGGGCGTAAGAGCGCAGCAAAAAGAAAAAACCCGACGTTCGCTGGTAGAAGCAGCATTTAGCCAATTAAGTGCTGAACGCAGCTTCGCCAGCCTGAGTTTACGTGAAGTGGCGCGTGAAGCGGGCATTGCTCCCACCTCTTTTTATCGGCATTTCCGCGACGTAGACGAACTTGGCCTGACCATGGTTGACGAGAGTGGTTTGATGCTGCGTCAGCTTATGCGCCAGGCGCGTCAGCGTATCGCTAAAGGCGGGAGTGTGATCCGTACCTCGGTATCCACATTTATGGAGTTCATCGGTAATAATCCTAACGCCTTCCGGTTATTATTGCGGGAACGCTCCGGCACCTCCGCCGCGTTTCGTGCCGCCGTTGCGCGTGAAATTCAGCACTTCATTGCGGAACTTGCGGACTATCTTGAACTCGAAAACCATATGCCGCGCGCGTTTACTGAAGCGCAAGCCGAAGCAATGGTGACGATTGTCTTCAGTGCGGGTGCCGAGGCGTTGGATGTCGGCGTCGAACAACGTCGGCAATTAGAAGAGCGACTGGTACTGCAACTGCGAATGATTTCGAAAGGGGCTTATTACTGGTATCGCCGTGAACAAGAGAAAACCGCAATTATTCCGGGAAATGTGAAGGACGAGTAATGAAACAAGCAAATCAAGATAGAGGTACGCTGCTGCTGGCGTTAGTTGCTGGCTTATCGATTAATGGTACTTTCGCAGCGCTGTTTAGCTCCATTGTGCCATTTTCTGTATTCCCGATTATTTCCCTGGTGCTGACGGTTTACTGCCTGCATCAACGCTATCTTAATCGCACTATGCCGGTCGGCTTGCCGGGTCTGGCAGCTGCCTGTTTTATTCTCGGTGTTCTGCTTTATAGCACTGTGGTCCGTGCGGAATATCCGGATATCGGTTCTAACTTCTTCCCGGCTGTGCTGTCCGTTATTATGGTGTTCTGGATTGGCGCGAAGATGCGTAACCGTAAGCAGGAAGTTGCTGAGTAATCGGTATCATGCCGGATGCTGGCGCATCCGGCATGGGGTTTACTTCGCAGTCAGTAATACGCCGCACTCCATATGGTGCGTGTAGGGGAACTGATCAAACAGAGCCAGACGTTCAACCTTGTGCGTCTGGCTTAATGTTTCCAGATTCTTACACAGCGTTTCCGGGTTGCAGGAGATATACAGAATACGCGGATACGCCTGTACCATTTTCTCGGTTTCACTGTCCAGACCGCTGCGCGGTGGGTCGACAAAAATGGTTTCGCACTGATAACTCTTTAAGTCGATCCCTTGCAGGCGGTTAAACTCGCGCACACCATTCATCGCCTGAGTAAATTCTTCTGCCGCCATACGAATAATTTGTACGTTATCAATATGGTTAGCTGCGATGTTGTATTGCGCAGCAGCAACCGACGGCTTGGCGATTTCGGTGGCTAATACCCGATCAAAATTGCGCGCCAGCGCTAATGAAAAGTTACCGTTGCCGCAGTACAGCTCCAGTAAATCGCCTTTTGAGCCTTTGGTGACGTCCAGCGCCCATTCCAGCATCTGAATATTCATCGCCGCGTTTGGCTGGGTGAAACTGTTCTCCACCTGACGGTAGATCATCTCTTTTCCGGCGACCGGCAGACGCTCGTCGATGTAATCTTGATCCAGCGCGATTTTGGTTTTCGTTGCCCGACCAATCAGATGCACATTCAGATTCTGCGCGCGCAACGCATCGCGCAGGGCTTCCGCCTGCTGACGCCATTCGTCATCCAGCTTTTTATGGTACAGCAGGGAAACCACCGCCTGATTACTCAGCGTGGTGAGGTAATCAATCTGGAACAACTTGTGGCGCAGAACGGGATTATTACGCACACCCGCAATCATCGCCGTCATCAACTGGTTGATGAGTTCACTGGCGGCAGGGAAGCTATCCACGCGGATACGGCTTTTGGTTTGTTGATCGAAAATGATGTGGTACAGGTCATCGCCATCGTGCCAGATGCGGAACTCTGCACGCATCCGGTAATGGCTGACCGGCGAGCGAAACACTTCCGGAACCAGGTCAGAAAACGGTGCCATCATACTTTGCAAACGTACCACTTTTTCGGCTAACTGCGCTTCATACTGTTCTGTTGGAAGGTGTTCGGGGGTCATGATGTATCCTGAAAAATTAAAGTACGCGGCGATTGTAGGGATTGCTCATCAGATGTCCAGATCTTGATGAATTCCTATTTGTGAGCTACGTCTGGACAGTAACTTGTTACAACCTGTAGCATCCACTTGCCGGTCCTGTGAGTTAATAGGGAATCCAGTGCGAATCTGGAGCTGACGCGCAGCGGTAAGGAAAGGTGCGATGATTGCGTTATGCGGACACTGCCATCCGGTGGGAAGTCATCATCTCTTTGTATCTTCAGATACCCCTCCAAGCCCGAAGACCTGCCGGCCAACGTCGCATCTGGTTCTCATCATCGCGTAATATTGATGAAACCTGCGGCATCCTTCATCTATTGTGGATGCTTTACAATGATTAAAAAAGCTTCGCTGCTGACGGCGTGTTCCGTCACAGCCTTTTCTGCTTGGGCACAGGATACCAGCCCGGATACTCTCGTTGTTACTGCTAACCGTTTTGAACAGCCGCGCAGCACTGTGCTTGCGCCAACTACTGTTGTGACGCGTCAGGATATCGACCGCTGGCAGTCAACCTCGGTCAATGATGTGCTGCGCCGTCTCCCTGGCGTGGATATCACCCAAAATGGCGGTTCAGGTCAGCTTTCTTCTATTTTTATTCGTGGCACAAATGCCAGTCATGTGTTGGTGTTAATTGATGGCGTACGCCTGAATCTGGCAGGGGTGAGTGGTTCAGCCGATCTTAGTCAATTCCCCATTGCACTTGTTCAGCGTGTCGAATATATCCGTGGGCCGCGTTCCGCCGTTTATGGTTCTGATGCAATAGGCGGGGTGGTGAATATCATCACGACGCGTGATGAACCTGGAACGGAAATTTCAGCGGGGTGGGGAAGCCATAGTTATCAGAACTACGATGTCTCTACGCAGCAACAACTGGGGGATAAGACACGGGTAACTCTGTTGGGCGATTATGCTTATACCCATGGTTATGATGTTGTCGCTTACGGCAATACAGGAATGCAAGCGCAGCCTGATAACGATGGTTTCTTAAGTAAAACGCTTTATGGTGCGCTGGAACATAATTTTACCGATGCCTGGAACGGCTTTGTACGTGGCTATGGCTATGATAATCGGACCAATTATGACGCGTATTATTCTCCGGGTTCACCATTGGTCGATACCCGTAAACTCTATAGTCAAAGTTGGGACGCCGGGCTGCGCTATAACGGCGAACTGATTAAATCACAACTCATTTCCAGCTATAGCCATAGCAAAGATTACAACTACGATCCGCATTATGGTCGTTATGATTCGTCGGCGACGCTCGATGAGATGAAGCAATACACCGTCCAGTGGGCAAACAATGTCATCGTTGGTCACGGTAGTGTTGGTGCGGGTGTCGACTGGCAGAAACAGACTACGACGCCGGGTACAGGTTACGTTGAGGATGGATATGATCAACGTAACACCGGTATCTATCTGACCGGGCTGCAACAAGTTGGCGATTTTACCTTTGAAGGCGCAGCACGCAGCGACGATAACTCACAGTTTGGTCGTCATGGAACCTGGCAAACCAGCGTCGGATGGGAGTTCATCGAAGGTTATCGCTTCATTGCTTCCTACGGGACATCTTATAAGGCACCAAATCTTGGACAACTGTACGGCTTCTACGGTAATCCGGATCTGGACCCTGAGAAAAGCAAACAGTGGGAAGGCGCGTTTGAAGGCTTAACAGCAGGAGTGAACTGGCGTATTTCCGGATATCGTAACGATGTTAGTGACTTAATCGATTATGACGACCATATCCTGAAATATTACAACGAAGGGAAAGCGCGGATTAAAGGTGTCGAGGCGACCGCCAATTTTGATACCGGACCACTGACGCATACTGTGAGTTACGATTATGTTGATGCCCGTAACGCAATTACCGACACGCCGTTGTTACGCCGTGCTAAACAGCAGGTGAAATACCAGCTCGACTGGCAGTTGTATGACTTCGACTGGGGTATTACTTATCAGTATTTAGGCTCTCGCTATGATAAGGATTACTCCTCCTGGCCGTATCAAACTGTGAAAATGGGCGGTGTGAGCTTGTGGGATCTTGCGGTTGCATATCCGGTCACCTCTCACCTGACAGTTCGTGGTAAAATAGCCAACCTGTTCGACAAAGATTACGAGACAGTCTATGGCTACCAAACTGCAGGACGGGAATACACCTTGTCTGGCAGCTACACCTTCTGAACCACGTCCCACCGTGCTGGTGTTTGACTCCGGCGTCGGTGGGTTGTCGGTCTATGACGAGATCCGGCATCTCTTACCGGATCTCCATTACATTTATGCTTTCGATAACGTTGCTTTCCCGTATGGCGAAAAAAGCGAAGAGTTTATTGTTGAGCGTGTGGTGGAAATTGTCACCGCGGTGCAAGAGCGTTATCCCCTTGCGCTGGCTGTGGTCGCTTGCAACACCGCCAGTACCGTCTCACTTCCTGCATTACGCGAGAAGTTTGCGTTCCCGGTTGTCGGTGTCGTTCCGGCAATTAAGCCAGCGGCACGGCTGACAGCTAATGGCATTGTCGGATTGCTGGCAACTCGTGGTACGGTAAAACGTTCTTATACCCACGAGCTAATCGCGCGTTTCGCTAATGAATGTCAGATAGAGATGCTGGGCTCGGCAGAAATGGTTGAGCTGGCTGAAGCGAAGTTGCATGGCGAAGAAATCTCTCTGGATGCGCTAAAACGTATCCTGCGCCCGTGGTTAAGAATGAAAGAGCCGCCAGATACCGTTGTTCTGGGTTGCACCCATTTTCCTCTACTACAAGAAGAACTGTTAAAGGTGCTGCCAGAGGGAACCCGGCTGGTGGATTCTGGCGCAGCGATTGCCCGCCGAACGGCCTGGCTGCTGGAACATGAAGCTCCTGAGGCAAAATCTGCCGATGCGAACATTGCCTTTTGCATGGCCATGACACCAGAAGCTGAACAGTTATTACCCGTTTTACAGCGTTACGGCTTCAAAACGCTCGAAAAACTGGCAGTTTCAGGCTGATTTGGTTGAATGTTGCGCATTCGGAAAATTATTTT